>JAAYDK010000224.1 GCA_012729295.1 Spirochaetales bacterium
AGTACGCCGGTTATGATAAGAAGACTCGCAATCAGAACGGCGATCGCCACAGAGAGGATGGACTTAAAAATTTTACTCGTCATGGTAAACCTCCCAACGGTAACCTACGCTACGCACAGTCACTATCATTTTGCCGTAGTCACCCAGTTTCTTACGCAATGTGCGGATATGTGAATCCAGAGTGCGGGAGTCACCCATATAGTCTAAGTTCCACACTTGAGAGAACAGCTGCTCTCTGGTGTAAACCATTCCGGGATGGGAAAGGAACATACGAAGCAGTTCAAATTCTTTATATGTAAGCTGAATTCGGTTGCCATCTACGAAAACAGTATGTTCATCCAAATTTACAACCAAACCGTCCACTTTTAACAGCTTGGAAATCTGCTGCGGCTGACTTCGACGAAGCACCGCTTTTACTCTAGATACCATTTCCATGATACTGAACGGCTTAACGATATAATCGTCCGCACCGAGGTCCAGACCATGGATACGGTCATATTCCTGTCCTTTAGCGGTTGCCAAAATAACAGGAATATTGTTATATTCAACGGATTCCTTAATCTTGGTCAAAAGTTCGATTCCGTCCATACCCGGCAGCATAACATCCAGAACGATTAGATCTGGTTTTTCTTTTTTTAGTTCTTCCCAACAGGAAAGGCCATCCTCAAAGCCCTTGGTTTCAAACCCGGCAGAATTCAGTGCATATAATACGATGTCACGGATGCTCTCGTCATCCTCTACGCACCATATCATCTTTACACCTCCTTGTGTGTACCTGTTACATAATAAATCAACCACTCAGCGATATTGACGGCATGATCTCCGATGCGCTCTAAATACTTGGAAATCATCAAAAGGTCAAGCGCAAACTCACCATCAGCAGAGTTTCCTGTGATCATATTAATTATACCATATCTTACTTTAGAAAAATAGTCATCTACCACATCATCATGAGCAATAACCTTTTTCGCAAGCTCTACATCTCTTTTTACGAAGGCATCTACGCTGAATGTAACCATTTTGATGACTTCACAGGCCATAACTTCAATTAGATCCATGTCTTTAGTTGTTCGACCTTCAAGGAAAGTTACAATTTCCGCAATATCTTCTGCCTGATCACCAATGCGCTCCATATCGGTAATCATCTTCAATGCAGCGGAAATCAGTCGAAGGTCACTGGCGACCGGCTGCTGATGGAGCAGGAGCTTCACACAGCGTCCCTCTATGTCGCGTTCCATCTGGTCAATCACAGAGCCGTTATCTTTTACCTTTGCTGCGAGTTCCAGATCTCCGGTTGTCATTGCTTTGGCAGCAGATGCAATGGCTTCTTCGCACATAGCACCCATCTCAATGATTTCTCTGTTCAGCTCAAAAAGCTGTTCATCAAATCGGTTTCTCATTTTATCCTCCTTAACCAAATCTGCCGGTAATGTAATCCTCTGTACGTTTATCTCTCGGCTGTGAGAAGATATCGTCAGTCTTACCGAACTCAACCAGTTCTCCAAGCAGGAAGAAAGCAGTATAGTCAGACACACGAACGGCTTGCTGCATATTGTGAGTCACTATGACTATTGTATATTTTTCTTTCAGTTCCATAATAAGATCTTCGATGCGGGAAGTAGAAATCGGATCAAGCGCGGAAGTCGGCTCGTCCATCAAAAGCACCTTTGGCTGAACAGCCAACGCTCGCGCGATACACAGACGTTGCTGCTGACCGCCGGATATGCCAAGCGCATTCTTCCTCAATCTATCTTTAACTTCGTCCCAGATTGCCGCGTCACGCAAGGCGTGTTCTACTATTTCGTCCAACTGCACCTTGTTTGTGATGCCATGGGTACGAGGACCGTAAGCGACATTGTTGTAGATGCTCATAGGGAATGGATTGGGACTCTGAAACACCATTCCGATTTCCTTGCGGAGATTGCTCACATCCACGTCTTTGGCAAAAATATCTGCGCCTTTATAACGTATGTCTCCGGTGATTCTCACACTGGGGATCAGGTCATTCATTCGATTCAGAGTTTTGAGAAACGTAGATTTACCGCAGCCGGAAGGACCTATTAGCGCAGTTATGCTCTTTTCCGGAATTTCAATATTCAAATCTTTCAGTGCCTGATGGTCGCCATACCAAAGACACATATCTTTCACTGATATAATGTTACTCATTAGCTTCTCCTTTTTGCGAATTTCTTTTGCACTAATGTTGTCGCATAGTTAATCAATATTGTCAAAACC
>JAAYDK010000225.1 GCA_012729295.1 Spirochaetales bacterium
AGCGGATCATCTTCGATCTGTTTGGCGTTGAGTATTCTTGGAAAGGCAAGCTGATGAATGTAGGGGATGAGGATCCGTTCAAGACCGATTCTCCGCTCTCCTAGTTACAAAACTTCGGGAATTTAGGCTATGAACACCGCACAAGAAAAATTTTCTAGCGATAATGAGGGTCCTCATTGATTGACAAACTGTCGCCAAGTGCTAAACTTTTCCTATGGAAATAAAAAACTGGCCAAAACAAATACTAACTGCGGGCATAATGCTTGCCGGCGGTTTTGTACTTTTCAACGCTGCATTTTTATTATTTGCCGGAATATTTTGGGCGATGGAGGCTCTATCGGAAAGTACCGGGAAGCTGTTTAATCCGTCTACAAGTAGATTGCTGGCATATCTATGTATAATGATTATCTCTGGACTGATTCTGAGTTCGCGCCTGAAAGTCATCGTAAAGGCAACGATATTGGAACTTCCTCTGATGGTAACTCTAGTGATGGCTGGAATATATTTCTACGGTAAGCCGATTTATCTTCTTATACTCTTTTGTGCAGCAATCATCGCTGTAGTCGTTGCCTATATCATGTATAGGAAACTTTCCTGGCAGTATTACTTTGCAGTCGCTTCGGTAACCGTATTAGGCGTCTGCATCATGATTTTCAATATTCAGATATAGTTCGGATTAGCTTCCCCGTCCGCAATCGTTACTTGCGACGACCCTTGATTTGTAGTTTAGTATAATGCAATATACGTAAGCGGCCTACGCCATTGTCTCGGTTGAGAATGTGGTGTGGTTTTTGGTTGTTTGACAGAAGACCGAATTACCTGTAGTGAAAACTATGTATAGGAATGTATGAAATCCTGAATCGTGTAAATTAAGGCAACGTATGATCCAATTTATATCCGTAGTCGGCTTACTGAAATATGAGTTATGTTTTGCAATCCTATCCTTGATCGGGTATGTGTCTGCCGGAATATTCAATTCTCCGTTTTTTATGCTAGTCATGGCAGCTTTGGGTGTCTTGAACATAGTAATCGTCGTTATCGCAATGTTTAAAGAAAAAACTTACTCGCTGAAAGCCTTTTTGCTTTTATTGGCCATCCCTGTTGTTATTTCAGTATCCTATCTAATGGCGTTACTGAATTATGGTTTCGACTATTCGACTGCGACCTACTTTTTCTGGTTTCTTGCCTATTCGTTACCGGCAATATTCATCGGCTTTTATTGTGGTCAGCGGTATCTGGATGATAGTTTTAACCTGACGCTTTTTATAGAGCTGACGATGCTTGTTATTACTGCCTCAAGCGTCGTAAGTGTCGTCGTTCCGATGATGCATGAAGTAGGTTTTACTGCTGAAAGTTATCAAAGCGCCTCCTATACCGGGGCTTTGGCTTTCGGGATGAATCTCTACTATCTATTTTGGGGAAAGAATCACCGTAGGCCGAAAGCGATGAATTCAATCTTTTACAAAATCTTTCAGATCCTAATGCTTCCCATTCAATTACTATCGGTCGTCATCACCGGTGGCGGAATCGGTCTTCTATTGATTTCGGCCTATCTGATTGTTGTTTTTTTTACCGCACTTTTTTCAAGAAACTGGAAAATTCTGATGGCATATGGTTTTCTTATCGGATTCGGGTATCTCGGCATGGTAATTTTCTATGATACGTTGATGGGAATCCCCATAGTTGAAACTGGGTGGAATAGGGTAGCAAGATTTTTCAATCCGCCGGTACCTTTCGGCCAGTGGTGTCAACAAGTCTGGCAGCTATTCTCCACTTCTCCTATTACGGGACACGGCTTGTTCTCACTCTATTATATGTTTCCGAGTAAAGATTGTGCTCATAATCTGATTCTCAAGATACTCGGACAAGGCGGTATTGTTTTTCTTGCGTTGATAGGCACCGTTACGATACGGCTATCGGTCAAATATCTACAGACGGTTAAACATACAAAGCGATTGAGAGAGCTTTTATTTCTTTGTGTGTTCGGTGTCACATTGCTCATGTTCGATACCTCGCATGTTAGTAACGCACTGCTGTGGTTTGGTATTGCCTATATCGTATCAATCGATCATGTAGTGCTACATGTGCAACAGTTGGCATCGATAACCGGAACTGATTGTACACTTTTAGGCGAAATCCCTTTGTGCAAAGATATAAAGCACTCGGAGCCGTGGGTGGACCATATTGCCTTGCGCTTCGACGAGTTTGGTGAACATGCCAAACATAGAAAAATCGCTTTTATCTCCCATGAGATCGGCAGCGGGGTGACGACAGTCATGGTCAACATCGCGAACTCCCTTGCTAAACGGCAAAAGCAAGTATTAATCATCACGACAGAACAACCGGGAGGATACGATATCAAATATCGTGTCGACAGAAAAGTTGTTGTTCTCTGCGTGAAAGAATTCGATACAACGCAAATTGAATCATCAGGAGTCTCGACCGATCGGTACGATTACCTCTTTTTCGATTGCCGTCCTTCCCAGACTCCAGACGAACTAGCAGCGCGCGGCATTTATTGCGATGCGCTGGTATATGTCGTAAGAACCGGTATTGCGAAGGTATTTGCTCTTGGGCAGCGATTGGCCTCCATCAAAGCAGAAGGAGGCGTTTCCTGTGCAATCGTGTTAAACGGAACATTTGGGATGTATCTCAAGGACTCTGACGGAAAAGATTACAAGGGAATATACCGATGGGGAGTCTATCAAAGAAAATACAGGTTACGATAATCTGATTATTGTTCGGCTAGTCAACACCAGCTTGTAGTCATTCTATTCTTTTTATTACAATTAATTACGAAAAAATGCAAGGATAGGAAAAAACAAAACCACGATGTCATTTTTCTTTATCCCGATTGAAATCATCGACGAATCGTCTGCCATGTTTTATATTTAGTACTTGAAATGTATTCAGTTTATCATATGATGTAGAGAAAAAAGGAGGTTTGCAGACCTGCTGACCATCTTCTGGCCTTTTATCATCTCGATAGTAATCATTCTCGTGATGATAGCAATAAATATTAAGAAAATCTCGTCTCCCCTGGTCAAAGCTTTTCTCATGATGATGGGTTGCGCCTTAATTTGGAATGTCTTTTATGTGTTCGAACTTGGGACAAACGATCTCGCTTATAAAATTCATTTTGCCAGAATCCAATATTTCGGACTGACCATTATACCGATTGCCTGGTTGTTGATGGCTGAAAAAATCGCAAAGGTCCATATCAAACGAATGGTCTGGGTTGTACTTTCTGCTATTGCGGGAGCGTTACTTATAGTCATCTGGATTCTTCCGTTACCGAATCTGTTTTGGGGCAATCCGGTAGTCTCTGAGGTCCATCAAAACCTCTCGGTCCTTGACTATGATTACGGCATCTTGTTTTATGCCGGCTATGTTCCTTTCGTCTACCTCACGATTGCATATTCCTTAATTCTGATTGCGCGTAGATTCCGCTTCAGTATTTCTGTCTATAGAAAACAAGGACTAATCATTATCGTCGGAGCTATCTTGCCGCTC
>JAAYDK010000226.1 GCA_012729295.1 Spirochaetales bacterium
ACAAATATGTTGCAAGAATGCATTTCTTATACGGTATTTTGTAAAATTATGCAACAGACTTTCCCTTGCATGTTGCATAATTTATTTATGTCGCAACAAATAAAAAAGTTGGCAATAATATTGTAGCGATGTAAGGAATACCATACCCCTAGAAAGACGTACTTATCGGCTTAACCCAAAATCCGTGTGTACTATCGTTTCAGGAAGCTGGTATCTTACAGATTGTCAGATTTGATGAAGGTAGAGCATATGAGAAAGCCGCCGAAAGAATATCGGCGGCTTCATGTATGTAGTGAATTTATGCCAAAAGGCGTTTGAGATCTGCTTCTGCTGTCGAAATCGGAGTAATGTTGAACGTATCGACCAAAACCTTTAGGACTCCCGGGGATACGAAAGCGGGCAATGTCGGCCCCAAATAAATATTTTTAATACCGAGGTGAAGTAGCGTCAGCAACACGCAGACAGCCTTCTGTTCGTACCACGAAAGGACGATACTGAGAGGCAGTTCGTTTACCGAACAATCAAAGGCCTTGGCAAGCGCTACTGCAACCTGGATTGCTCCGTAAGAATCGTTGCACTGGCCCATGTCGAGCAAGCGCGGGATCCCTTCGATACTTCCCAATTGAAGGTCGTTAAATCGATATTTGCCGCAGGCAACAGTCAGTATGACGGAATCTTTTGGTGCCTTTTCAACGACTTCGGTATAATAATTTCGTCCCGGACGGGCTCCGTCACATCCGCCTACGAGGAAGAAGTGCTTGATGCTACCGGCTTTCACCGCATCGACAACCTGCGGTGCGACCGAAAGGACCGTTTTACGGCCAAAACCGGTGGTGACGACACTTCCTCCGTTGATACCGGTCTGATGTTTGTCTTCCTTATAACCGCCAAGTTCCAGAGCTTTCGCTATCACGGGCGAGAAATCCTTATCTTCGCCGATATGTACGAGACCCGGATAGGAAACCACTTCGGTAGTATAGATGCGGTCTTTGTAATTGTCTTTCGGAGGCATCAGGCAGTTGGTGGTAAACAGAACGGGACCAGGAATGTCGATGAACTCCTTCTGCTGGTTTTGCCATGCGGTTCCAAAATTCCCCTTGAGATGGCTGAATTTTTTCAGAAGGGGATAGCCGTGGGCAGGCAGCATCTCTCCGTGAGTATAGATATTGATGTTTTTACCCTCGGTTTGCTTCAGAAGTTTGTAGAGATCGAGCAAATCATGACCACTGACTACGATAAACGGACCTTTTTCAATCGTAAGCGGTACTTCGACAGGGACCGGGTCTCCATACGTCGTGGTGTTGGCTCTGTCGAGCAATTCCATGCAAGCTAGGTTTACTTCACCGGTTTTCAGCACGAGTGACAACAATTCGTCTGCATCGTTGGAAGTCCCGATTGCCTTCATCGCACTAAAGAAGAAATCGTTGACCGTCTCGTCGACGAATCCCAATACACGCGCATGGTAGGCATATGCACCCATACCGCGCAGCCCCAATAGGATCAGCGATTTCAACGAACGGATATCCTCCTGGTCGTTCCACAAATCGTTCATCGTATAAGGAGCTTCGCAAGATCCATAGCCGGCCTGATCTGCTGTAATCTTGTCAATCAGGACTTGAATCGTCTCGTTATTGAAATTTACATTGGTAATAGCGGTAAACAAACCTTCGATCATCAGAAGGTCGGTCGAACTGTTGCGCTTTTTTCCGTCGACGGCTTTTGCCAAAGCGATTAACGCTCCGGTCATATCATCCAGAAGATTTGAAGTATCGGCTAATTTACCGCATACGCCCCGCGCGCCTGTACAAGCTGTGCCCTTCGCCGTTTGCTCGCACTGAAAACAGAACATGTGTGACATGGTACTCTCCTACGAATTATTGATAATAAAATCAGCGACACCCGTCGCTGTCGGGTTCTAGTTTGGGTTTGATGACGAATAACCGCATGGTCGATGGACCTTTATTGGAAATTGCAAGTAACGTGTTTGCCTCAATTGCGACAATCTTGCCTGCTTCATAACATTGCTCGGGTTGCTTATCTAAAGCAAGCGTCAATGTACCGTCGGTAACGATCATATAGGCACGCGTTTCTGTTACGTGAGGTTGAACTGTTTGCCCGCTTGGCAATACCAGTCTATTGATTGCGACTGAAGGATCCTGTACGAGTCGTTGGACCGCTAATTCGTCTCCCTGTGAAAAGGCAATAATTTTTGTCTCTGTCATACGTATTCCTCGGTATTCAGTATAGTTCCCTCTGATGTGATCGTAACGACTGTCAGAGGTATATCTTTATTACTCTTTTTAATTGCATGTTGAACCGCATGTGCTAAAGAAGAACAGCACGGCACATCCATCCGCGTAACGGTTATCGAGCGTATCGCATGGGCTTTGAAAATCGCTGCAAGTTTTTCGCTATAGTCGACATCGTCCAATTTGGGGCACCCGATGAGCGTAATGCGGTTTTTCATGAAGGAATTATGGAAATCTTCGTATGCGTAGGCGCAGCAATCGGCTGCGACGAGTACATGAGCGTTGCGGAAATAGGGTGCGTTCTCGGGGACGAGTTGGATCTGAACCGGAAATTGGCGCAACTGCGATCGATTCGATTCCTGCACGGTATTCTGTGATGTGCATCCGCCTGATGTCACCGAACACGCGCTTCTGGCCTCACGCATCGTCTGCATGAGAACTTTTTTCGCCTCGACGGCAACAGCGTCGTATGCAGGGGCCTCGCGATGCTCGAACGATATAGCCCCGGTCGGACATGCAGGCAGGCAGTCACCCAGTCCATCGCAGTAATCATCCCTTACGAGTTCGGCTTTTCCTTCTTTAAGTACGATGGCCCCTTCGTGACAGGCTGTGACGCATAGCGCGCACCCGTTGCACAATTCGCGGTCTATCTTGATAATCTTTCTCTTCATACAGGCCCAACGTTCTCCTTCTTTCGAGCTTTTGCTGTGTAGTGCGTTACTGTGACACATACTACGCATGTCATTGCCATGTTTTGGGCGATATGCTCAGAGAGATGGTCCGAATTGCTCGGAGCGTGACGTGTCACTATGAGCTTCAGCGCATGCTGTTTCTCTTGTTCATCGGTAACGATACTGGCATTTCCGCGGGCAATGGCAGAGCGATAAAACAATGATAATGCTGCCGGATCTGGTTCAACATGCCCGACGCAGGTTAGCGACACGCGTTTGTCGAATTCAATGCAATCGAGCTTGGTTCCTTCCAACGCACAATGGAAATAGATACGATTGCCTTCAACGACGTGCGAGACCGGAACCGCATACGGTCCGTCGGGACCGGTTGTCGATAACACCGACCAATCACATGTGGCAAAGAGTTCGCGAGCGAACCGTTCGCTTTCTTCTCTATCAACCCTACGCATCATTGGCTTCCTTTTAATTTCTAAGTAAATATAGCAAATCGACTTCAGTTGTTCTGTTGCAATTGCAACGAATAGTATAGTATCTATGAAATGATTTCAATGAGAATAATTCGTACGGTGTAAAGATATGTAAAAATTTGAATAAAAAATACTATATTTTTGTATAAATATACAAATAGGGACTATACAAAGCGCTCATTTTGCATGTATATACATAATACGCAGGAGGGAACTGAATGATAGAAGTCGCAATCGTAGGAGCAACCGGTTATGCCGGAGCAGAATTATTGCGCCTGCTGACCGCTCATCCCCAAATAAAGCATATACTCGCCGGTTCTCAATCGTATGAAGGCATACCGTTTTCACGCCAGTATCCATCGATGAAAGCAATTTATGACGAATCGTGTGTCGAAAACGATTTGAATACACTTGCCAGGCAGTGCGATGTAATCTTTCTGGCGTTACCTCACGGAATTGCTTCGAAACAGGTAAACGAAGCCATCTTGGACCAATGTGTAATCATCGACTTGGGTGCTGATTTTAGATTGAAGGACATAGGAGTCTACGAACAATGGTATAAGACCAAACACGAGGGGCGTGCACTTCTATCTAAAGCCGTATACGGATTGTGCGAACTCTATCGTGATGAAATCCGCCATAGCAGGCTGATTGCAAATCCGGGTTGCTATACTACATGTTCGATTCTTACGCTTGCTCCGCTGCTCAAAGCAGGTCTTATCGAGAAAGACTCGATTATTATCGATGCAAAATCAGGCGTGTCGGGTGCGGGAAGATCAGAAAAAATCGATTCGATGTTCTGCGAGTGTAACGAATCGATAAAGCCCTACGGTGTTGCCACGCACCGGCACACCCCCGAGATTGAGGAGCAGCTTTCTCTGGCGTTGAATAACAATACGGAGGGTACCGGCATCACCGTTTCGTTCACCCCGCATTTGGTACCGATGAACCGCGGAATCCTGACGACTTGTTATGCACAGTTGAAAAGCGGTGTACAAACTGCACATATCGAACAGGCCTATAAAGAATCGTATGCCGGCGAGCATTTTATCAGATTGTTAGGATACGGAACGTTTCCAGAAACCAGATGGGTTAAAGGCTCGAACTGGTGCGATATCGGTTTTACCGTCGATAAGCGGACAAATCGCATTATCGCCTGCGGTGCATTGGACAATCTGGTTAAGGGGGCTGCAGGACAGGCTGTGCAGAATATGAACATAGTGTTTGGATTTGCCGAGGATGTAGCTTTAGAGACTCCTCCTGCATTTCCTGTTTAAGCGAGGTAAGAGATTATGAAATGGATACACGGAGGCGTCACCGCTCCAAAAGGTTTTTCAGCTGCCGCCTATGCAGCAGGGAT
>JAAYDK010000227.1 GCA_012729295.1 Spirochaetales bacterium
CGATGGTTATATTGCAAGGGTAGGCAGCGACGAGTTTGCGATTGTACTTCCGAAAACAGAGAGTTCCGAAGCCGAAACTATCCTTCAGGCAATCAAAGAGACTGTTTCATCAGAAAAAATCGGCAATTCCGTTCAGACTTCGATCACGTTCGGATTTGAGACGATTCATATACCGAACCAAGATGTAAATGAAGCAATCCGTAAAGCGGAGACCGACGTGAACAGAAGAAAAATGCTGGATAGTCCGTCGATGAGGGGCAAAGCGATTGATGCAATTATCCATACGCTGCACGAGAAGAATTGGAGAGAAGAACTCCATTCCCGTAGGGTGAGCGTATTGTGTGAGCGGCTTGCCGTTGCGTTAGGACTGACCGACCGTCAGGTGTCGGAGATGAGGACGGTCGGCCTGCTTCACGATATTGGAAAAATCGCCATCAGCGATTCGATATTGAATAAGGAAGGCAAGCTCGATAACGATGAGTGGAATGAGATGAAACGCCATCCCGAGATAGGCTACCGAATTCTCGGAGCGGTCAGCGAAATGACTGACTTTGCCGATTTCGTGCTGGCGCATCACGAACGACTCGACGGTAAAGGGTATCCGAGGGGACTGAAGAACAGCGAAATTCCTATTCAATCGAAGATTATTGCTATAGCAGACGCATACGATGCAATGACAAGCGAACGTACCTACCGTACCATGTTCACAGACCAAGAAGCCGTTCAGGAATTACGACGCTGCGGCGGAACGCAATTTGATTCCGAAATGGTAGAAGTCTTTATTGAAAAAGTGATCGTGAAATCCCCGCAATAATCTATCCTACGATTCTCTGGGAACCTCGAGGATATCGATAAGGTCTTCTGGTTCGAGTCTGAATGGAGAACCGTGACCTTCGTAAAAACCATGATCTTCGATGAAATGAATGTGTAAGTCGGTAAAGACGATCGTTCGGCCAAGCCGTTTATTCGTTACCGTCGTGTTGATTTTTCCGTACATGCCGGGACCTCCAAACGGTGAGGGCAGTAACCCTCGTACCGAATCGACTTTCACCTCAAAGGAATCATCGACGGTAATGAATTCGCCCAACCCCTTCGCTCCTCGCGATTTTAGGTATTTCATCCGCTCTGCGATTGCCTGGTGGGTGGTCTTCTTTTGTCGGACACTCGTGTCGTCTGATGCGATGATATCGACGAGCTTGCGTTCGTCGGTACCGAGAAAGCCATCGAGGGTGATGACTCCTTTACGCATCTGTTCTTGAATCTTATCGTATTCGGGGGTCTGTTTCATTGCCGGCTCCTTTAGAACTTGTCGTAGAAGATGCGGTCTTCGGGAACCTTAAGTTCCTTTAAAACCTGAACGCATGCGTCTATCATGCCGGGAGAACCGCATAAATATGCTTCACTGTTTGCTCCGTTGGTAACATGTTTTCGTACGACATCGGTAATCATCCCGGTTTCTCCGGTCCAGTTGTCTTCGCTCTTCGGCTCGCTCAAAGCGGGAATAAAGGTAAAATCATGCAGGCGTGTTTCCAGGTCGTGCATCTCTTCGGTCAGGAACAGGTCTCGCTTAGAGCGTGCACCGAAAAAATACATCGTTTTTCGCTGGATGTTTCGTTCAGCCATGTCCATAAGTATCGATTTGATCGGAGCCATACCAGACCCCCCCGCGATACAAATAACATCGCGGTCGCTGTCTCGCAAATAGAAATCTCCATAAGGTCCGTTGACAGTTACCGTTTCACCAACTTTAAGAAATTTATGGACATAGGTAGTACATATTCCGTTCGGAACAAGTCGTATTTCAAGCTCGACGTGCCTGTTGTCGCTCGGAGAAGATGCCATCGAGTATGCTCGATACACAGGTTCATCCGAATTTTCATACTCCGGAACTTGAAACTGGATGAACTGTCCGGCCTTTGCCTCGATGATTTCAGGATCGTCCAGCTTAAGGCGTACCTCCTTGATGTCGTGTGTAAGATCCTTGATGCTTTCGACCGTGGTCGAGAATTGGCGGACCGAAAACAATTCTTCGGGGACTGCGATCGAAATGTCGGTTTTTACTTTAAACTGGCATGAAAGCCTTACGTTGAGCTTTTGTTCGTCAGCCGATATCCAGGGGAGTTCAGTCGGCAGATAAGCACCTCCTCCCTGGACGACACGGACTTTACATAATCCGCAAGATCCCCGGCCTCCGCAAGCAGAGGGGATGAACACACCTTCCTGGTTCAGTGCTTTCAACAGCGGCTGCCCGCCTTGCACGTCGAGCTCTTTTGCTCCATTGTTTATCGAGATTTTTACTTTGCCGTAATTTCCGATCGTTGCATCTGCGATTACCATCAGCAGAGCAAGAAATACAGCGATGAGACTTATGATACCAACACTGACCAGTAGAGCTGTCAACATCGCAACCTCCTCAGGATACGGCAATCATGCCGGAAAATCCCATAAAAGCCATGGCCATGAACCCTGCGATTACCAACGAAATCCCCGCGCCTTCGAGCCCATAAGGAATTTTTGCAGTCTTCAGACGCATTCTGATTCCGGCCATCGAGACGATTGCGAGCAACCATCCCAGTCCGCTGCCGAGTCCGAAAAAGAATGAGGTTACGAATGTGTAATTGCGGATTACCATAAACAAGCTTGCCCCTAGAATGGCACAGTTCACGGTAATCAGCGGTAAAAAGATTCCCAATGAATAATAGAGGCCTTCGCTATAGCGTTCGATGGCCATCTCAAGCAGTTGTACGAATGCAGCGATGACGATGATGAATACGATAAACCGTAGATATTCCAGAGAGAAAGGAACGAGTAGGTAACGGTAGACAAGCCAGTTCAGCGGAGTGGTTAGAGCCAACACGAAGGTTACTGCAATACCCAGTCCTGCCGATGTCTCGAGTTCTTTTGAGACTGCGAGAAACGAGCACATGCCCAAATAGTTGGTGAGCAGTATGTTGCTGGTAAAGATCGATGCAAAAAAGACTGCAACGGGAAATAATAGCTCAGACATGTTTTTTCTCCTTCAGTACGATTTCGCGCACGACCCAGATAAAAATCGCCAGCATGAAGAAGCCTCCGGGAGGCATGACCATGATCGACCAGTTTGTCCACCAGGTGCCGAGTATCCGATACCCCCACAGGCTCCCGGTACCCAACAATTCACGAACGAATGCGATAGCCATCAGTACGTAAGTATAACCGAGTCCTGAGGCCAAGCCGTCGACAAGCGACGCAAGCGGTTTGTTTTGCAATGCAAAAGCTTCGACCCGTCCCATGACGATACAGTTGGTGATGATTAATCCTACATACGGTCCCAATTGTTTCCACATGTCGGGATAGAAGGCCTTTAATACGATATCGACGATGATAACATAGGTTGCGATTACCATCGTCTCGACCATCATGCGGATTCTGGATGGGATGCGGTTGC
>JAAYDK010000228.1 GCA_012729295.1 Spirochaetales bacterium
AAAATATACCCGTATTCACATGTGCCAGCACCATCCCTGCGTTCCAATACGGTAGAATCCTTTCTTTTGAAATCAATGTCGTAACAGGCGGGTAATCGGTACTGTTGCAGCTAAAATATGTATCTAATAGTTCCCATAACCGACTTTTCGGGGTATTGACCAGAATCCCGATATTACGCTTATCGACGGGATTGGCCATAATATGATGAAAAGTAATATCCGGGATTGCTGAAAAAAAACAGCTGTCGACATCGAGCCATAAATATCGAAAATCACAGATTGATTCAAACGCTGCAGCACCCAGCATCTTATCGACGAACGGAATCGAGCGATATGCCTGAGGGACGTCAAAGCGATGAACTAAGACTTTTTCTATTCGGCATGCAAACCGAATATGCGAAGGAACCATGGCATGCAGCTGGAAATCGATTTTCGCCTTGTGATGTGTAGTAAAGGTCGAAACTAATAATTGCGCTTGGTCACTATAAGATTCATGACCAATGAAAAATCCAACATCTATCATGATGATACCATTTTTCCGTTTTCGAAGGTTTTATCGAATTCGATCGTTCCTTCTCTATCGTAGCGAATCCATCGTCCGTGTTTCACATTGGCTTTCAAATGGCCGATTTGCCATAACGAGCTGTCTTCGCGGTAAAATTTCCACTGACCATCCATTGCATCGTCACAAAAGGGTCCGAATGCTTTTACTGTTCCGTTTGCATAATAGTAGGTAAGTATTCCGTCGAGATAAGACGTTTTTCGCTGTCCGTTCTTGTAGGTTCCATGTATGTCCATAGTAAGCCCTCTTTTATAATATACTACTATATCTCATGCCGTTAGGGCTTACACGGCGATTTATTTTCTTCATCGAGGCAAATCTCTACTAGGCACTAATGCCGAAGATTTGTTATGTTTTTGTCCTTGGGGAGAATGTAGATGGAATCTTCGTCAAAATGGAAACAAAATACCGTTTTATTTTTAGCAAGCCAGAATATCAGCCTGTTTGGTTCCATGCTGGTTCAATATGCGATATTGTGGCACATAACGCTCACGACACAGTCGGGAGTAATGATGACAATCTCAATCATCTGCGGTTTTATTCCGACACTTCTGGTATCGCCTTTTGCGGGAGTATGGGCAGATCGGTTCAATCGTAAGCGGTTGATCATCTTTGCAGACGCCCTGATAGCACTTGTTACGCTGGGAATGGGAATATCATTTTACCTAGGGGAGGAAGCGCTTTGGCAGTTGTTTGTGGTGATGGCGCTCAGGTCCTTCGGTAACGGTATCCAGAATCCTGCGGTTAGTGCTCTTTTACCGCAGATCGTTCCTATCGAACACCTGACGAAGGTCAACGGAATTCAAGGCAGTATACAATCACTGGTTCAAATCGTGACTCCGATGCTGAGCGGAGCCCTACTGACGCTATCGCCTATCGAACATATCTTCGGTATCGATGTGCTTACCGCAGCAATCGCAATTACCATTTTGGCGTTCCTTTTAAAAATTCCAGTTCATCAGAAGGCGCTCGAGAAGCAAAAATTTAGTTATTTTGCCGATTTGAAGGACGGTCTACGCTATATTCATCATCATGATTTCATTAAGACGCTGTTTATCTTCTGCGGCTTCTATTTTGTATTGGTAACCCCCGTTGCGTTTCTCACCCCGTTACAAACCACCAGAAGCTATGGTAGCGATGTATGGCGCCTGACTGCCATCGAGGTAGCATTCTCCGGGGGAATGATGATAGGAGGCTTGTTGATTGCATCATGGGGCGGATTCAAGAATAAACTATATTCCATGACACTCAGTCTCTTAGTCAACGGCGTGTTGGTTTTGGCTCTTGGACTTATCCCTCCATTTTGGTTGTACCTAGCGCTTATGGCCTTCATGGGGCTATCCATGCCGTTGTTCAATACGCCGTTTACGGTACTGCTCCAGGAAAAGGTCGACGAAGCATATCTTGGCAGGGTGTTTAGTGTATTCAGCATGATTTCCACATCGGTGATGCCGATTGCGATGCTCGTATTCGGTCCACTGGCAGACACCATGCGAATCGAATGGATGCTGCTGGTTAGCGGAGCATTCATGCTCGTCGAAGGCTGGATCATGATTCGCAACAAACGCTTGCTTAAGGCAGGTGCTTCAATACGTACACAGGGATAACAACGGAAACGGTGTATTGATTTACAAAGTAAGTGCGTCCCGTACCGCTAATAGTATGACCCTGCTGCTGTAGGTAGCTCCTGCAACGCAGTCAAGGTTCACTTGCTGGCGTGAAACTATCTCGTCTGCGAGTACTTCGGCAGGTAAACCCATACCCTGCTGGTGCTCGACAATTTTCACTTTCGTAATCCTGGCATTTTGAATCTCGACATCTACAACCACCTTCACGGGAAATGCAGAATTGGTTCCCCGATACACCCCGTTGGGAATCTCGGTTAACTTCGGTTCTATAATCTCGATGTTGACCAAGCCTTCGAGGGTTTGGTTAATGGAATTAAGGAGAATTGAAAAACCGACGACGATGATGACGATAACGGCAGCTACGATAATCAGGACTTTATAACGTGTCTTCATACTATGCTCGCTTTGCGTTTATCATGACAGTCGTCTGATTAGCTGTCAAGAACTGCCATGTCGATATCTTTGGGCCGTTAGGAAAATAGAGCGATACACACATACCCAGTACCGACCATCAATACATTGCTGAGACTATGCATAAGGATCGGATAGATGATGCTGCGGCATCGATAATATGCATAGCCTTGGATGATTCCCATGGCGAAAGCATAGAGTACTGCAAATGGTTCCGCTTGTACGCCCAGCGGTGAGAATGACCATTTCATGTGGGCCGAGGCGAATATGAGTGCTGCAAGCAAAACTGCGTACGGGATTTTTATAAAGCTTTTGTGTTCTGATTCTACAGCCCATACGAACAGCGGTATCGGTAGCATGCGGTACAGCATCTCTTCGGCCGGTCCTGTCAGTAGTAGTTGGAACCCCAGCGTACCTGCAATCGTGTCGCCTTGCAAAGGAAATCCATAGATCGGTAGATTTCCGTTAAACTTCATCATGATGTGCGTTCCGATTGCGACAACAGCACATGCAGCGGTAAAAATCCACGTAAACTTTTTGCCCAACGCAACATTCCCCGTCCCGAAATGAAAATTCAACGGCGTTGTTTTGGATAATGTGACGATGACCGCCAATGATAGGGCAAGCATGACAAGATGATGTACACAGTTGGCACCAAACGCGTTGTAAGGGTCTATCCTACTGTAATCGAACAAACCGGCAACCAAGTGTCCGGCTTTACCGACTGCACATTGAAACCCGAACAACACTGCGACCAGAAACGCGATGCGTATCGGTCGTTCCAATGTAGTGTTCGCCATGTCATACACCTCAATATGTACTTATTCCTTCTATTACTTAAAGGAACACAGATATCATACTGCTGATTTGCAAGAATTGCAGTCTTTATTTTTTAAGGTGCTGGTACCACTTAGTCAATCTTCACTCTCGTCAGACATCTCCACCGTTTATTCAAGGTCTTTGGAATACCGGTAAGCGTCACGATAGAAGACCATTTGATATCTTCTGATGAAGAAGCAATCATGATATCGAATTCGCCCGGTTCGACAATCCGCTTGCGATTAGAAACGAAGGACAGCACATCGGTAGGAATGCTAAATACAATGCGTTTTCTCATATTCGGCTCAAGCGATACCCTGGCGAAGCCTTTCAATTCCTTTACCGGTCTGACGATCGAAGCCTGACGGTCTCGTACATAGAGTTGGACAATCTCGTCACCACAGCGGCTGCCAATATTTTTCACGGTGACAGATACCTCAATTACACCGTCGACGGGAACGACGTCTTGGTCGACCGAGCAATTCCCGTATTCGAATGTCGTGTAGCTTAAACCGAACCCGAATGGATGTATGGCACCGAAATATCTTTGCTTGGGCAATCCCGTAGCCTTTTCAAAGTAATTATACGAATACGGCATGGCACCTGCAGCCATCGGAAACGAAAGACATGTCTTGCCGCTCGGGTTTGCCCGTCCGAATAAAATGTTCGCAACAGCTTCCCCACCGCCTTCACCCGGTAGCCAGGTAGCTAATATCGCTGAAGCATACTTGTTAGCTGCCGATATCGTATAAGGTCTTCCGCTGACTAATACCACGACTGCCGGCTTTCCAGTTGCCAACACTGCTTCCATCAGCTGTTCCTGGACACCCGGTAGCCGTAAGGTATCGGTATCCGAGCCCTCGCCTACCGTTCCCTGTTGGAACAAACCGGCAAGATCTCCAACTACCAACACCACCGCATCTGCCTTATCGGCAGCAGATACGGCCGTTTTGATTCGACTTGTATCCAGACTGATTGAACGTGTCGATTGGGAGTCTTCCGTTTGTACGTCGCCGGGGAAGAAAATTGCGCGTTCGAATTTTCCTTCGTAGAGCAGGCATCCCGGTTCATAGCTTATCTGTTCGTGCCCGACCAATTTCTCAACTGCTTTACGGATGGTCATCACTCGTTTAGGTACGGTTTCCTCAGGTCCGTGCGAGCCCTGCAGGTGCACCGGCGGAGAATATCCTCCGAACATGGCATACGGGTGGTCGGCCAACGGTCCGATCAGCGCGATTTTTTTCCCCTCTGCAAACGGCAGCACGTTATCGTTTTTAAGTAGAATTATCGACTTTTCAGCTGCTTCGACCGCAAGCTTATGGCTTTCTTCGGTAGCGAGTACGATTGACTTCTCGTCGATATAAGGGTGTGTAAATACGCCTTGACGTATTTTTTCACGTAAAACCCGTTCAACGGCGGCATCGATAGTCCTCATATCGATCATGCCGCGCTGCAAAGCCTGTTCAAGCCCTTCCTTATATACGGTATAGCCAGGCAACTCTATATCGAGGCCTGCATTCATAGCCATAGCTGCAGATTCGCCAATGTCCGAAGCTACGCGATGTTCCGACTGTAACTGATTCAGCGCTTCATAATCTGCTACGATTAGTCCGTCGAACCCCCATTGCCGTCTCAGAAGTGAATTGATTAATGCTTTGTTGGACGTACACGGAATTCCGTCGATATCATGGTATGCCGGCATCACGCTTCCTGGAGCAGCCTCTTTCACTACCATTTCGAATGGCAATCCGTACAGGTTACGCATTTCGTGTTCGCCTATATGCACGGGCGCATGATTGCGCGCACCTTCACTAC
>JAAYDK010000229.1 GCA_012729295.1 Spirochaetales bacterium
TTCTCCGCAATCTACCGGTAAAACGACACCTGTTACGGATTCGTTTTGAAGGAAGAACAACACAGCATTGAGCATGTCGTGTTCAGAAGCAAGCGTTTTTAACGGCAATCGAGTACACAAGCGTCGCCCATATTGTTCATCTTCTTCCGAGGAAGCTTTAAAAAAGCCTGGAGCAACCGCATTTACCCGAAGGTGCGGTGCAAGAGTGGCAGCCAGTAACTTGGTCTGGCTTTCCAGTGCTGCTTTTGCACAAGAATAGGCTATACGGTTTCTCGACGGATGCCGTATCGAACTATCGGTGATATTGACGATTACCCCGCGACCATTTATTGCAGCTTTGTGAAGGTATAATGCCCGAGAGAGAAAAAACGGAGCCTGTACGGTCAGTGCGTCCATCGACTGCCATTGACTTACATCGGTATCCTCGATTGATAACGGGAAAAATATCGAAGCACTGTTTATCACCGCATCGACCGTCCCGAATTCATGCACTGCGGCATCAAATAACCGATGGACCTGACTTGAGTCGGTCAGGTCGCCTCCAATCGGAATCGCCGTTATTCCGTACTCTGCCGCTTGTGAAGCTGTCTGATGTGCTTCTGAAGCGTGGCTGTGGTAATGTACGGCGATATTCGCCCCTTTTGCTGCAAGGCGTAGAACAAGAGACCTTCCGAAGCGAACACCTGCTCCGGTAACGATAACGGTACTTCCCTTGATGTTCATGCCGATATAGTACATGCAACCGCTCGAATAGCAAAGAGTACGAGCGGACCTTCATTGTCGATTCGTAAGATTCTTCATATATTTAATTAGGAACATCAGTATATCTGGTCCAGTTCCGATTAAAGAGGTACATGAATGTCTACAAACGAGCCCGATTTACAGGAAAAGCAAGCGAACAAAATGAACCACGAGAAAAAGCCGAAGGACGAGCCCGGCATCTATAACGGTATCAAAAACATGTTTACCGGAAAACGGTTTAAATTCTCGTTCTGGTACTTCATTTTTATCATTATAGCCATGCTTGCCATCAATATGTACATGTCTCAGGATAGAAGCACGATTGGTGTCGATTTTAACGAGTTTAAGTCGATGATTGCAAACAAGGAGATCGTGCGGGTCGAGATTCAACAGGAAAAGTATGTCGGTTACAACATGACCAAACAACAGGCTTTATCGATAGTGCAGACCAATGCATTTCAAAACCTTACGCAAAGTTCAAGCAATCTCAGAATCTATTCGACGTATGCTTTGAACGACCCGTCTTTCATTCCGTTGCTTGACGAGCATAACGTCGAGTATTATGCGACGGCCCCGGCAAGGCCAAGCATCTTCTCCTCGCTTTTAAGCTACATCCTTCCGATGTTGTTCTTATTGATTATCTGGAGAATCGTCTTTGCCAAGATGGGTCAGGGCGGTGGTCAGAACGTGCTCTCGTTCAGTCAGAATAAAGCCAAAATCGTAGCAGAGGGTGATACCGGAGTTCGTTTTACAGACGTGGCGGGTGCCGACGAAAGCAAGCTAGAACTGGAAGAAATTGTCGATTTCCTGAAGACACCCGAAAAATATACGGAAATCGGTGGGAAAATTCCCAAAGGCGTATTATTGGTAGGTCCTCCGGGTACAGGAAAGACATTACTTGCCAGAGCGGTAGCCGGAGAAGCAAAGGTGCCGTTCTTCAGGATGAGCGGTGCAGATTTTGTAGAGATGTTCGTCGGTGTCGGTGCTGCGCGAGTCAGAGACCTGTTCAGACAAGCCCGTGAGAATTCACCATGTATCATCTTTATCGATGAAATAGATGCCATCGGACGTACTCGGACAGGTGCCGGTCTCGGAGGAAATGACGAACGGGAACAGACACTCAATCAGTTGCTGGTAGAAATGGACGGATTTGATTCGAGAACCGGAGTCATAATCCTCGCGGCAACCAACCGTCCCGAAATTCTCGACCAAGCGTTGCTGAGACCGGGAAGATTCGACCGTCAGGTATTGGTTGACAAACCCGATCTTGAAGGCCGTTTTGCCATACTCAAAATCCATACGAAAAATATTAAGCTTGCAAAAGAGGTCGATTTACGAAAGATTGCTCAATCTGCTGCAGGACTTGCAGGTGCCGATCTGGCAAACATTGCCAACGAAGCAGCGCTTATGGCGGTACGGTCGAAGAGAAAGATGGTTACTCAAGCAGATTTAGAGGAAGCGATTGAAAAATCACTAGCTGGTTTGCAACGCAAGAGCCGTATCCTCACGGAAGACGAACGGTGCAAGGTGGCCTATCACGAAGTTGGCCATGCGCTTACGGCAAAGATGACGAAAGGAGCTCCACCTGTTTCGAAAATTTCCATTATTCCACGCGGTATCAGTGCCTTAGGCTATACACTGCAGTATCCGACAGAAGACCGTTTTTTAATGAGCCAGAGCGAACTTCTGGGCAACATCGACATGATGCTCGGAGGTCGAGCAGCCGAGGAAATCGTCTGTGGAGAAATCTCGACAGGAGCAGCAAACGATATTGCTCGGGCTAGCGATCTGGTTCGACGCATGATAACCGAATTCGGTATGAGCGAGCGATTCAGAAATATTACATTGCCTTCTACCAATACCCAAGGCCTTGGAGTAAACCGAGAGTATTCCGAAGCAGCTCAGGAATATATCGATAACGAGACTGCAAAGATTGTGAATGGTAGATATCAGAAAGTCCTTGAGCAGTTGAAAGTAAATCGCGAAGCTTTAGAAACTATTGCCAAAAAGCTGCTTGAAAAGGAAGTACTTGACGGACTCGAGTTTGAAAGTCTTGCACAAAACCTTGTCATTGCGTAATCTATGTGCCTATGATTCGAAAACCGATTGAAGATGAAGTAATACGGAAACACCTGGAACACCTCCCCTATGATCAGAGGGAGGTGTTTCTACTGCAGCACGGAACCGTGCGTGCCGTAGCAGTCCAGGGAACCCACATGATTAACCAGATGCGGGCAAACTTTAACCTTGGCATCTTGGAGACCCTGGCTCTTGGGCACGGATATCTCGCAGGAGCACTACTGGCCGCTACGGTAAAGGGAAACGACCGAGTGCAGCTTTCTATCGAATGCGGCGGCCCGATTAAAGGCCTGTATGTCGAAGCTTGGGCTGTAGGAGCGGTACGCGGGTATTTAAAACAAGTGCCGATTCCAATTGACAAGCCGTTGGAAAGTTTTGATCTCTCTCCGTTTTTCGGTCCGGGATTCCTTTCGGTCACAAAGCTTCTTGAAGGAAAAAAACAACCATTCACCGGTCAGATAATGCTGCGTCACGGCCGTATTGCCAAAGATCTTACCGAATACTTTATGATTTCGGAACAGACTGCTACTGCAATTTCACTAAGCATCCAGTTTGATAAAGAAGGACGTGCAGTCGGTGCGGGCGCTTTGTTCTTACAGAAACTGCCAGGAGCTCACGATACCGATCTTGAAGCTTTGGAACGCATGCTCGATTTGATGCCTTCGATGGGTAAATACTTAAGTGAAGGCAATACTGCAAAGCAATACGTACAAGAAGTGTTTGCACAAGCCGAACCCGAATATTTAGGAAAAGAACAACTGGGATTCTCCTGTCCGTGCGATAGAAACCGTTATGCCCAGTATCTTGGATCGCTACCTGATACTGAAAAATCTTCGATTCTCGCGGAAGGCCCTTTTCCGCTTAAGATTTCCTGTCTGAATTGTGCAACAGATTATAGCTTTACGAAAGACGAGCTACAGACCATACTTGGTTGACTGGAGGAACTATGCTGTTATTTGCCGCTTCTGCAGCCAACCAACACGATCTAGTCGCGATGGAGGCAGAAGCCCTTGGCGGAACAAACATCAACATGCTCGGAGGTGGAGTCGAATTCGAAGGCGACCTTGCCTGTGCATATCGATTCTGCCTTCATTCAAGAATTTCTAGTCGGTTGTTGATTGCGATAGCCCAGGATGATCAAATCTATACCGCCGACGACATGTATGAAGCATCAATGCAAATCCCGTGGGAAACATGGCTCGATCCGAGTAAGACATTCAGCGTGACAGTTACGGCAATTCGGTGCAGTTGGCTCCGCAACAGCACATTCGGAGCTATCAGACTAAAAGATGCTGTTGTCGATCGCCTTCGCGAACAGCAGCAGGGAGAAAGACCGAGTGTCGATTTCGAAGATCCCGATGTCGTATTCCACCTCCATATCGAAGAAGACCGCGTCATGTGGTATCTGGATTTTTCAGGCAGATCACTTCACAAACGCGGCTATCGAAAAGGTGAAACCGCCGCAATATTGAAAGAGAACCTCGCTGCCGCGATGCTGATGAGAAGCGAATGGTATAAAACGGTTACGGACGGAAATGCGGCGCTATTACTCGATCCGTTCTGCGGAAGCGGTACAATCTGTATCGAAGCTGCGATGATGGCCACCGATACCGCACCCGGTCTTATCGATCCTAGTCGATTTGCTTTCTTAAAACTAGAAATGCATGATAACGATCTGTGGGAAGCGATTCTTGATGAAGCCTATAACCGTCAGGAAGCTGCTGCAAACCGTCAGGTTAGGATTATCGGATGGGACGTTGACAGTAAAGCAATTTCTATATCTGAGGCAAATGCAAAAGCTGCCTATGTTGCGCATGCGATTCAATTCGAGAAGAAAGATTTTATCAACATAACCGAAGAA
>JAAYDK010000230.1 GCA_012729295.1 Spirochaetales bacterium
CTCCATCAGACGTACACTTCTTATCTGCCTCACTTACATATTTAAGAGGTGAGAAAAAGTGTAGCTCAATCTCATTCTCACCTACATGTACCACTTCCTTTATGTTAAAGCGCCATGCACGGTGCATATTGTCACATTGTCCAAGCATGACGCCGTTTACAGCTACATTACACAACGTATCAAGGCCATTAAAGCATAACATCAACATGTCGTTTGAAATAATCTTCGCATCAAGCACTAAAATACAATGATAAATATAATCCTCTTCCATCAGGTGAAAGGCATTTAGTTCATTATCTCGCCAGTAAGGATCTTCCATCCTACCGGAAGCCAATAAATCCGCATAAACACTTCCAGGAACATTTGCTTCCAGCCATTCCTTCTCGTCCTTCGGCCGCATACGCCAACCGTCGTGGAGTAGTACTCTTTCCATTTCTTGTCCTCCCAGCCTCGATTTATTAACTAGATGTTATTCGATAATTTCCAACTGTCTCACACCATTCTCCGGGTCAATTAATAATGTCTCCAACTCATTTTGCATCACTTGTTCAATACGAAGCGTTGAGATTTTCCCGAGATCACAGTTTCGAACTAATGCACCGAATGGTTTCTTCTCCTCCTTTCGTTCAATTGATACATTACTCAGTCGCATCTGATCAACATTCCCTCGATTTCGGATGTAAGCTTCCTGCTTCGCTTGCGGTGAATCTTCAAAAATTGACAGGTTTTCAACTATAAGTTGTCCTATGTGGGTAGGTGCGAGTTCCCGGCCTAATGCGATTCGTTCTGGCGTTTCAACAATATTACGAACTCCTTCTTCAAAAATAGCACGAACAATCGGTTCATCCATTGGGGTATCAAAATCGACGATATAGTTTCCGCCGACTTCTATCAAACGCCTTGAATCTCGCGGTGAATGATGGCGGATATTTCGGAGTGTTATGGACTCAATATTGCCGCCAAGTTTGAATAAATGCGGTGGTGCATAATCGTAATTATTCTTTAAAGCTCGCAAATCAATGTTATCAAATATCACACAGCCAATGTTTCCACCAGATCGGGTGGGGAACCATGGGCTTATAAAGAATGCGTAGGAGCGATAAGTTCCTGTTACGTTAGAAATGTGTACGCGGTCCAGCCTACCACGACCGCAGCTCATTAGTCGAATAGCTTGATCTGATCCATCCAAATGTACGCCATCCACCAATACATCTTCGATAGAAAAATCGTTGTCGCGCTCATCCGGGAAGATATCTATGAAATCGTCGCCAGCTCTTCCCCATACATTGCGAACAGTCAAGAACCTTCCTGGTCCATGGAAATCGAAAGCGTCTTGGTTTTGCCCAGGTATATGGCAGCGTAGATCCATCCAGATATTTTCAATCAGAACATTCCACCAATTTGAAATAAAAACTCCATAGGTTCTTTGATCGATAATTCGCACATCGCGCAAAATAAAGTGTCTAACACCATCAAATCGCAAAGTCATCGATATCCCAACGCAGCTAAAATGTGATGGAACACTCTGATGCTCCTCCATCCTCTGCTGTTTTAAGCAGTTATGATTATAACTCCCTCCTAGAATAGTTATGTTTTCGTTACAGATTTCCTCATGTGTTCTCGTTGGTGATGAATTCTGAAGAATTGAGCAATTTGCGCCATCTGAAAGATATAAGCCACAGTGCAGATCCGGACAATACAGTGTCGTGTTGGAATGAATCTTCAATGTTTTACTAATACGAGCAGCTCCATCAAGAATCAAAGTAATACCATTATGTACAGGGGCTTCATCAAGAGCTTGTTGAAGAGCTATAGTATCATCGCTTCCGCCGCCATTAAGTACATGACTGTCTAATTTCGCGCCGTATGCCCTAGCATAACAGATTTTC
>JAAYDK010000231.1 GCA_012729295.1 Spirochaetales bacterium
CAGGACATGAAAATTGCCGAACCGATGATTACTGTCGCTATCGGAACCGCAGACATCCGAGGCCAGCTTGTATATAAACCGATATCGTTAAGCGTACTGCCTGCAATAACGGGCCCGTGGTCGGTAATCGATCCGGCGTACGCCGCGCTTATCGATCCTGCTGCGATTCCAAAGACGAATACTCTGGAATTCGGGCAGTTCGCAGGCCGTATAGACGTGCATCATGCGAATATCGATGTAGGGATTATGGCGTTCATGGGACACATGAGCCAACCGTCGTTCGCAATCCGTCTCGATCCGTCGACATATCAGCCGGTATCGATTCAAATCGGCTACACGAGAGCATTCTTAACCGGCATTGACGCAGGTTTCGCTGCCGGGCCTTTCACCTTCATGAGTGAAGCAGGTATATGGATAAGTGAAGATTTCGATGCTTCTGATCCCGATAAGTACAATAATGCCTGTGTGTACAAGCGGGATTTGATGTCACCATACCCTCGAGCACGATCATCATAAGCGCACAGCTCAACGGCCGTTATATCCTGGATCTCGATACCGCCAATCCGCTTGATGTCGATACGGCACAAGCTTATGGGGGCAAACCGTATGCCAATACCATGATCACCGCTATCAATTCTACATGGTTCAAGGACCGCATCGAGACACGTTTGGCATTTTTGTGGCAGATAGAATCGAACGGGTATGTATTCATGCCGATGTTCACATGGAAGCTCGATGATGCCGTTTCGTTGCAGGCAGAAGCTACGGTATACGGATCGTTCGATGCTTCAGACGGAATCGAAAGCATCTATGAACGATGGGAGGGCAACGATACGATTACAATCTGCGCCTTGTATGCATTCTGACGATCATGAAACCTCGAGCAGGGGTTTCGAGAAGAAATTCGATACTATTTGTTGACCTTTAGCCGATATGATACACTGATGGCAAGATTTTTTTGTCAGAAGGTTGTTCATGTTCATCATCGGCGACACGCTCATGTTCATTACCACTTCGCTTGTATTTTCAATCACGTGCCTATGCGTGCTGCTTCAGGTGAAAGCCCGCGACCGGCTTACGAAAAATTTTCTATTGGTGCTGATTCCGCTATGTCTGCAGATGTGTCTGATGATTTTACTGACATATATCCAGCGTGTATATTCCGATGATTTGCTTGGCAAAGCCTCATATAAAATCTTTGCGTTATGGATTACGTTTACTTCGATTTTGCTTACTACGGTCTTGTTGCTCATGTTAAGCCGATTTCTGGTCGGATTGCTGCCTGCAAGCGATCGCCAGGTGCGCATCGGGCATCTGATTATTCACGGTATCACGATTGTGTTTCTCTTTCTCAGTCTTTTTCTCATCATCGCGAAAAGTAACGGGAACTGGCCGACAGCGATGTTTTTAACCACACGATATCATTTCTTCGCCGGCAGCATGCTGATGATTGCTCATGGGATTACTTCTCTGTTCTACATTAAAAAAGCAACGAGTTGGGAACATGAAAGTTTACTGAAGGGAATCGCGATTGCATTTTTACCTTTGGTAGGGACTTTTCCCGTCGATATCATATTTTTTCAAGAGCATGTGTTCAAACTAGCATATCTGGCTTTTATGGTGCTGGTGGTGTATCTCTACTTTTTTATCAACCGGCACTATTTCCGTAATTACGAGTTTGCCAAACCAGCTGATGTATCCAAATCAAAAAAGCTACACGAGCTGTTATCTCCGAGGGAGTTGGAAATAGTAAAACTATTGGTAGAGGGAAAAACCAACAACGAAATCGGTCAACTACTTTTCATCTCGCCGAATACGGTAAAAACACATGTAAAAAACCTGTACGAGAAACTAAAGGTGTCCAACAGAATCCAGTTATATGCCAAACTCACTGATTTTTCGAATAATCATTCAGATCGTTAAGTCAGCGTGCTGCTTCGGCTGAAGTGAGTATATCGACGCTTAGGTTGACCAAGCGCTCCATCCCTGCGAAGTCAAATGCGACGACGACACGTTTTTTGTGGCGGTCGACCTTTACGATTTTTCCTTCCATGTCGATAAGCGGGCCTTCGAGAATCTTGACGAGCCTACCCGCTTCGCAGATGGCTTTGCTCGGGGCCAATCTGCCCTTGTAGCGCAGCACCCACATCGCGTAGGCCTCGTCGCCGTCGCGCAACTGCATCGTCCCGTCGGTGTAGCGGAGTATTTTATACACATCGCGTTCCTGCTTGATTATATACGGGGCTAATACTTCGGTATCGTCTACATAAAGAAAAAGGTAGCCGGGTAGCAACGGCTGTTCGACAGTAGACCAGCGTCCCCGGTGTTTTTCATGAACCAGTCTGACAGGGAATAAAAGCTTAGGCTCCGATTCATAGAGCTCTTTGAGCATCTTCGACAAGTGCTCGACAAGACGATGTTCCGATCCTGTTTTACAGTAGATACAGTAGCTACGCATATCTTCGATTATGCCTGGACCGGGCCCTGGTAAGAGAACTCCGGAACCAGATCTTGTAATATCTTCAACATATCGTCCGTGTCGGATGAATTCAGTGCATCTATAAGCTGCTGCAAACGGGAAGCATCGAACATGCCGTTTACTTTAGCTTTGAAGACCTTGGGATTATCGGTCGGGATGGTCGTATCCTTGTC
>JAAYDK010000232.1 GCA_012729295.1 Spirochaetales bacterium
ATCTGGGATCGTTTAAATCGGGAAGCTTAAAACTAGCTACCCGTGCAAAAGCCCTGATTGTTCCGATTGCAATTAGCGGGACGAGGATGGCGTTTGAATCCAAAAAGGGGATGCGAAGGATAGTAATCCGAATATCGGTTTGCAATCCGATAGCAACTTCGACTCTCTCTGAAGAACAACTGAAAGAATTGCCCGAGCAGGTTTTTGGAGCGATTTCCGAGCGCTACGGGCACATGGTACGGGTTTAGCGATGAAACGAGATGCCGTTTCGGTTGCCAATCTCACATTTCGATACGGGCAGCTAGAGAATCTCCCGTTATTTTCTCAGACGAGTTTTACCTTGAAACAAGGCGAGCACGTACTGGTTTTAGCTCCTCCCGATAGTGGAAAATCGACATTGGGCCGCCTGATGTGCGCCTTGGTACCTAAATATCAGGAAGGAGTTCTCGACGGATCGATTGTCGTCGATGGCCGTGACGTGCGTACATGCGAACCGTGGGAACTGACTCAGTCCTGCACGCTGGTCTGCCAAGATCCCCAGGAACAGCTGTTGATGACCACATGCGAAGACGAGATCGCATTTCCGCTTGAATCCCTCGGCCTACCCAGAGACATTATTGTAAAGCGTGTGCGCAATGCATTACATAGTTGGCATCTAAATCATGTCGCACACGCCAATCCTCAAGAATTATCAGGGGGAGAACGCAAACGGTTGTTGTTGGCTGTAACCGATGCAATTCAAGCTCCCGTCTGGATTTTAGATGAGGCGTTTGACGATCTTGACGCAATGTGGCGAGGTCAGCTGATACAGCGTATCAGTGAAAGCGATAAAACCATATTAGTGCTCGCCTCACGTTATATCGACGAATTTCGCGGCACATTCGACACCTACGGGCTATTACACGAGCAGAAAATTCATTTTGCAGGTGAGGAAGATATTGCAGTAAGATTCGAAACAATTTGCGACGAATCGTTTCCATCGGTCGAAATCGATATGCCGAAGGGAGTCGCGCATACACTGACATGCACCGAAATATTAGCCGAGCATCCAAGAAAATCGGTTGGAGATAGCGAACCGTTTATCTTGCAGGCTTCTTCCTTTTCGCTCTCCAGCGGGGAACTCGTAGCCTTGGTAGGACCGAACGGTTCGGGAAAGAGTACGTTTAGCAGAACATTGTGCGGTCTGCACACGACCATAAGAGGATTTTTTTCCTACGACGGTGGGGTCGTCGATAGAAAAACGCTTCATCGGTTAGTCGGCTACGTATTTCAAAATCCCGATTTCGAATTGTTCTTGCCAACTGTACGAGACGAACTAGACTGGTCTGCCAGGCATGTATCATGCGATAAACAAACAAAAAAACGTATGGTTGAAGAATGTGCCGAACGTTTTCATCTGAATCTTACCGATTCTGTGGCGACGATGGCATACGGAATGCGCAAGCATCTTCAGGGGGCGATCCACTATCTGCTCGATCGTCCATTTTATATACTCGACGAACTCGATAGCGGCGTTACGTATTCGGCTGCATTTGAGATGGTTGCGCTACTGCGTTCCCGGGGAGCGGGTATTTTGCTTATAACCCATGACCGCGCTTTTGCAGAGGCAATGGCGGAACGTACCTATACCATCCAGAAAGGAATTCTATCGGGAGGCACTACGGTATGACGACCAATATGTTTATTGCCGGGAAAGGATGGTTGTACCGTTTTGATCCCAGGGCAAAGATTATTGGATTGCTCTTGCTATGTATCCAGCTGTTTCTTCCGATGAGACAGTTCGGACTATGGCTTACGGTGGTTTTTTCCCTTTCCTTGACGATTCGCTCGGTAGGATTCAAGCAATCGCTTGCCCCGCTAAAAATGATGCTTCCGCTGCTGATCATTATGACCTTGTTCGTTCCGCTTACCTATCGCGACGGCCAGGCGATGATAGCAATCGGATCGTTTACCATCGCTACAAAAGAATCCTTGCTCCAGCTCAGCCGATTGGCAAGCCGTCTTATTTCCATCACGTATTTGTGTACGTTGTTTTTTTGGACGACAGAGATGTCCGACATCCTGCTGAGTTTTAGATGGTACGGGCTCGGGTACCGGTCTTCGCTTGTTCTTACCCTGTCCTTTCGCTTCATACCCTTTATCGCTGATGCCCTCAAGATGATTATCGACTCTCATGCTCTAAGAGAAGCCAATATCGGTGAGAAAAAAAATAGGAAACGCCGGTTAGCCGATGCAGTTCCCACCGTTACCAGCGCACTTGTATTTGCCTTGAAGGCTATTCCGAATCTCGCTATGAGCCTTGAACACCGCGGTTTTGGACGAAGCAATCGAAGAACCGTCTATCATGTACTGCCTTCTTCGTCCAGTCTCTTTACCCATA
>JAAYDK010000423.1 GCA_012729295.1 Spirochaetales bacterium
GGAAGATGAGCCCTTCGCTGCCAGGCGCGACACCGGCGGCCGCTTCGTCGAGGATCGTGTATGCATTTCGACCGTCCGGACGGACCAGGTTGTCGGCAAAGGCGTCCCGATACCAGCGGAAGCTGGACGCGCTGGCCTTGGTCGCGGCACCGGGATACCAGGTGCCGGGGACGATGTACTGGTAGTTGATCAGGTAGGGATTGAGGCAGGGTTTGTCGCTGATTGAGTAAAACCGGCCGGCGGTGGCCATTTTGACCGCGGACTGTCCCAGGGCGACAGCACCGGAAGCAACCAGCTCCATGGCGGTGTCCGTCATGCCGGTAAACACGGGTGTGCCCGCGGCAAGTCCCGTGTCGGCTGCGGCTTGCCCGGTAATCGTTCCAGCCGGGTCGGTGGGTTCGCGCACCAGCGGCAGGCAGGCAGACGTCAAGCCGGCCAGCCGAACGAGTTCCGGCGACCAGCGCTGCCGGGCCGCATCGTAGAACAGGCTGCCCATGGCGTCGATACGGTCTGTGGCCAGGTCACCGGTCAGGCAATAGCGCAGATAGTCCTTGGCAAAAAGCACCAGGCGCGTTTTGGCCAGCAGCTCGGGCTGGTGCTCTTTCAGCCACATGAACTGGGGCAGCGTCCAGACTGAGGTCGCCGTATTGAAGGCCTGGTTCTGAAGCAGGTCACGGGCATGCGTGTTGAGCCAGGCAGCCTGGGCGGCGCTGCGCTGGTCGGTCCAGAAGATGGCGTTGGCCAGCGGCCGGTTTGCTTCGTCGAGCAGAACCGCCGTATGGGTGGCTGCGTCGACGGTCAGCGCCTCGATATCGGCAGGGTCGAACGCGTAGCTGCCGAGCAGCTGGCGCAGGGTTCGGACCGCTGCGCGGTACCAGTCCCGCGGATCCTGCTCGGCCCAGCCGGTCTGGGGGTAATGGGTCGGGTACTCGCTGGCCGCGTCCGCCAGATGACGGCCGTGCCGGTCGATCAGGGTCGCCTTGACCGAACCGCTGCCCAGATCGATGCCCAAGAGGTATTTCATAGGGCAACTCCTTGCGTGAGCAGATAGGCGTCGACGTCCGGACCGGTCGGAATCCCGGTGCGGCCGCCCAGCCTGGTGCACTTGAGCGCGGCCACCGCGCTGGCGAAGACAAACACCTTGTCCCAGCTCCAGCCTTGCAGGCGGGCGTAGATGACAGCGCCGTGAAAGACATCGCCGGCTCCGGTGGTATCGACAACCGGCACGAGGGACGGCAGGTAGCGATGGACGGTCTTGCCGTCCTCAGTCCAAATGCCGCCGGCTTTGCCTTGGGTTGCTGCGGCCACCTGGGGGCCGTACTGGCGAAAAGCCTGGCAAATGGCGTCCTCGGCATTGGCGGCCCCGGTCAGACGCAGGATGAATTCTTCCGCGCACACCAGCCAATCGACCAGCGGCAGGAGATCGGGCACACCGGGATGGAAGCTGCCGCCATCCAGTGAAACGATTTTACCGGCAGCTTTGAACGTCTGGGCCGCAAAAAGCGCCGCCTCCTGGTTCAGGCCGTCCAGATGCAGGACCCGGGCCTGGTCCATGAGCTGCACGTTGAGCTCGTCCGGTCGGATCGATGCGGCGGTTCCGCCGCTCCAGATAATCGTCCGGGTCGCATGGGCCTGGTTGACCAGGATCATGCTGGCCGCCGACTGGCAGCCGGCGCGAACCTGGATGCCGTCGGTCCGGACGCCGTAGGCGACAAAATCGGCCAGCATCGCCTGCCCGGCCGGATCATCGCCCATGGCGCCGAAAAAGGCACAGGGCAAGCCAAGTTTACCGACCGCGGTCAGGGCCGTAGCCGCCGGACCACCGCACTGGCTCAAGGTCGCCTTGGCTTTCATTTTCGTGTCTTCCCCGGGGAACTCCGCTACGACCATAAAGGTATCGAACAAGGAGCCGCCCAGTCCGATTACCGCGACGGGTTCTGTGAGCGGTCTGTTGTCCGGGGTTGTCTTCGTCTGTGTCATATGACGGCCCTCGATTGAGCTTGCCCGCTGGCGCCAAGCAGCCGGATCCGGCCGACCATGAAGGCCTTGGCGGCATCCATTGGCTTTTGCATGAACAGGTCCA
>JAAYDK010000024.1 GCA_012729295.1 Spirochaetales bacterium
ATTATTCATTTTCCAGCGTCTTTGGATATGAAAAGATTTACATTAAGGCATACCCTATTGAAACAATAATAGCAGAAAAGTTGCAGACGGTTTATGCAAAGGGATTTCTTAACAGCCGTAGTAAAGATTACTACGATCTCCATATTCTTTACAAACTAAGGAACAAAGAAATAGATATACCAACATTGTCGAAAGCTTGTAAGCGGACATTTTATTATCGCAAAACAGAATTCTCCATAATAAAAATTCAGAGATTTTTAGAGCAGATCAGGCAGGATACGGCTTTTCTTAAGCTTTGGAACAATTATTCAAATAAGAATACATACGTTGGAGATATTAGTTTTGAAGTTGTAATCGATGATGTTATACAACTCGTTAATAAAATAGGAGAATGCCGGCAGCTGATAGAGTAATAAAAAAAGAAGCCATTGTTTCGCAACGACTTCTTTTGTGGAGGTAAGGGGAATTGAACCCCTGACCTTTTGAATGCCATTCAAACGCTCTAGCCAACTGAGCTACACCCCCAAAATGCACTGCCTAGCATACCGGTAGATTTGACTTTAGTCAATCATCCTAAAGGTAGCGGATACCTTGAAACAGGGAAGCGAGTATCGTATTCACGGTTACGTGACTTTGTTCGTTATAATAATAACAAAAGATTAATATAATAAACAAAATGTAAATTTAGTAACAAAATGTACAAAACCTATTGCATAAAGAAGCCCGAACAATGTAGATTTTTCACAGTTTAGCCGATTCCGGTGGGAATCTACAATGATGAGGAAGCATGATGGAGAAGATTAAAGTTGCAGTTATCGGAGCTACCGGTGCAGTAGGACAAGTGTGCATGTGGATGCTTGCCGATCATCCATGGTTTGAAGTCGCCTATATCACAGCTTCGGCGGCGAGAATAAATCAAGAGTATGCCAAGACGGTACACTGGTTGCTGCCTTTTGAAATGCCTTCGTCAATAAAACGAACAGTCATCGATGAGTTCAATACCGATACGATGAAACAGCGAGGAGTGAAAATAGTCTTTTCGGCACTCCCTGCTGAAATTGCCATGGAAGCAGAACCTTTGTTGCGCGATCAGGGATTTTATGTGTTTTCCAATGCTTCTGCACTACGATACGACAAGGATGTTCCGATTCTCATTCCGGAAACAAATCTTTCTACAATCGATATGATAAAAATGCAGGGGTATCCTGATCGTGGTTTCGTCATTACCAATTCCAACTGCGTGACCGCGGGACTGGCTATGGCAATCGCCCCGTTACGTGTATTCGGGATAAAGGAAATCAACGTGTGCTCGTACCAGTCGGTAAGCGGTGCAGGGTATCCGGGTTTGTCCTCCTTTGATATTACCGACAATGTAATTCCCTATATTGCAAAGGAAGAGGAAAAGATAGAAAAGGAGATTAAGAAAATCCTCTCAATCGATCCCATCGTCTATACCTATTGCGTACGGGTACCAGTCATGTTCGGCCATCTCGAGGCAGTTTGGCTTGATTTCGAACAAGAAGTCGAACCGGCACAGATTATTGAGGCTTGGGAAAACTTTAAAGACTGCAACGAGCTTCCTTCAACTCCCAATAACCCCGTCGTCTATAATCCCTCTAACACTTTTCCACAAGCGAAATCAGCCTGGTGGGGGACTCCAAAGGGAATGGAAGTCTATACGGGGAGGTTGAAGAAGAAAGAGAGGAAGATCGGTTTCGTCCTATTAGTCAATAATTTAGTTAAGGGATCTGCCGGCGGTTCGATTCAGAATGCCGAAGCCTTCGTTACCAGATACGGATTGATTATAAACTAAATCATCGATACGACCGTGATGCAGTCCCGAACCTCTACACGAAACCGCTTCCCGGTCTGTTCTACCTCCCATTGTCCCTTACGCGTGCAACCTTCACACGATTTTCCGAGTGAGTCGTAGCGGAAACAGTTCCGGCTGATAAAAAGGGGAGCTCTGAAAGACGGACCGGCATCCGATACGACTAGCGGCCAGGGCTTTAAACCTTCATATGGTTTTTCAATCCAATGGTATGCTCCTATCAGGTTAGGCATACTTTCCAATAATAACTCTGCAGCGTATCGGTTGGCGATATAGAGGTAGATGTCGGCGAAGCATTGAATTTCGGGATGTTTACGCGCCCACAGCACTTGGGCAATATTATTCAATCCTACCCGCACGGTCCTGTCGGCGAGATGTGCGATAAGGGTGTCGAGTGCTTGTAGATATCCAGATTTGTCAAACATGACCGGAGAGAGGGGAAGATAGACGATATCCTCGTACACAGCTGCAAAGGACTCTATCTGTTGTCCGCACATGAGAGCTTTAGTAATATTTTTCGGATTGATCCAGATGAAGGTTCCGTTTGCATCAGGAGGGTTTAGCCTGTCCCGATTCGGGAGTTTTTCTCCGACAGGCGTATATTCCTCCACATCGTATTGGATAACTGAGTCAAACCAACGTCTGCACGATTCATCAAGAAGTTCATACCAAGTGCGACGTAGTGCTTTCATTTTCGATAATGGAAGGAACATGCTTTCAATCGGTATATCGGTCTGATTATCGATGGTGAGGTCTCCAAGCGTAAACAGGCTTTCCCCGGAGGATGAAAAGATTTCCCTGAAATTCTCGTATGTGGATTGGGCTCGCTTTGCTGCTTCCGGTTCTATTGATTCTACATAGGTAATCGCCTTTTCTAAGGCAAAAAACTCATGCATTGACGTAGATAGCTCGATTTTAGATTGTTCTATCCGAATAGTCAGATCGACCGGCAGTTTATACATAGTCGATGCTGCTTTTTTTGAGATGGATACATCCTGGTCATGCGCAGATATTTTATAGACTATGCTTTTTGCTTCTCCCACAGTTTCGGAGGGGATTTTGATATATACGGTTGTATGTCCGGTAGAATCAAACAGTCTAGTACGGGTAGTGCTCCACATCGATGTAAGGGCGAATCTTATTGGTTCTTCGATGCCGGAAATACTTTTTTTCAATAGCATCAGACCGTCTCGAACTGAAATCGGTTTATCGAGATCGACTAACGCAATCTGATTGCCAGATGAAACAAACACGTCTTTAACATTCCCTACCCGAATTCCTTTATGGCCAGCATACGATACTGTACTAAGCTTCGGTCCGTTTCTCGGTTCGTCGTTCAGTCTTCCGTAGGATGCCAGCCACCCGCCATGACTTTCTCGTGAAAAGGCAGTCTGTAAATTCAGCCGTGCATGCTCGAGTATTGCTTCGTTAGTCTCGCCATCGATGAGCATTCGGTAATATCGGGTTGCTGAAGCTACATATTCGGGACTTTTCATTCTGCCTTCGATTTTCAACGAATCGATACCGATATCCTGCAATCGCCGTACAACTGGTCCGGCAGACAGGTCCGACATCGAGAAAAAATAGCCGCTTTTCATATTCGGTTCCAAGTTGAACCACGTTCTGCAGACCTGCGCACATTCCCCGCGATTCGCACTTCTCGATGTTAACAATTGCGAAGCCATGCACAGACCTGAAAATCCGTAGCAATGGGCCCCGTGTATGAATACCTTCAATTCTACATCGGGACATTGCTCTCTGATTGCTGCTATCTCCTTTATGGTAAGCTCGCGTGACAGTACTACCCGTGAAAATCCCAAGTTCTGCATCATTCGAACTCCATTCGGAGAATGAACCGCCATCTGGGTGGAACCGTGTAGCGGTACGTTGGCAAAATGCTTGTGTACCAGGCGGGCAATACCAAGGTCTTGTACAATTACTCCATCGATGTGCAGGTAGGTCAATTGTCGTAAAGCAGACATGACTTTCAATATTTCGTCGTCGTCGACAATAGTATTGACCGTAACATATATGTTCTTGTTAGGTGCGTATGCCCTAAGATACCGCACATCTTCGAATGAGAAGTTTGCTGCATGTTTACGGGCTGAAAAGTGCTGAAGGCCGAGATATACTGCATCTGCGCCGTTATCGAATGCAGCGATGGCACAATCCAGCGATCCGGCAGGTAGATCTAATTCAATCATCTAGGGGCTCTCTTGTGTATCCACTATCGAACTGATTTTCAGTTGTTTGAGTATTTCGCCGTGTCGTTTTTCGGAAAGCGGATAGAACAGCATCGGAACGATTGCCAGGGAGCATGCGATAAAGGGAAATAGTGCTATTAACGAATGAATCCCCATTAGTGCGCTGTCCGTTTGTTGGAAATACCCCACATGGTTGCTTGGCGGAGCGACGTACCCGGTCACCGCGAGGGTTATACCGATGAACCATGAGGTAAATGCGCTGGCTAATTTTACCATGAAGGTCTGGCTTGAAAAGATGATGCCTTCCGATCGTTTTCCCGTCTTTAGCTCGGCATATTCGATAGTATCTGCAAGCATTGAAGTCTGCATGACTAACGGCGATGCCATTCCGATCGAGCTGATGCAACTCCAGATCATTGCAACAATCAGGTTATTCCACCCGGAGAAGAAAAATCCTAGCGAACCAATGGCAAATATCGCACTGAAAAGGATGTAGGTGTTCTTCTTCCCGATTCGTCTTGCAACTTTAGGGGTAAACGCGATACCAAGAAGGATAAACGGGATATTGAGTGCGGCAACAAGCGTATTATAATTCTCGTTACCCAAATTATATTTTGCGTAATAAATCAGTGTGGAGAGTTTTGCTCCAGAAGCAGCATTCACAAACATGCCCGAAAGAATGAGTAGCAGCAGCGGTTTGTTCCGGGTGAACGTTCGTACAATATCACGAGTAGAAGCACGTTTGGCGTTGGCTGAAACGACGACCCGTTCCCTTACGAAGAAAAATGTAATTGCAAAGCAAATGATGGTAATTATACCGTAGAATAAGGCTGTATACTGAAATCCCTTGTCAGCTCTTGCTTCAGAGCCTCCGGCGAGCTTTTGAAAAAACTGGATGAGCGGTAGTGTTCCGATTGTTGCCAAAGCTACGGCAATGGTTGCAATGAATCGCGGATACACCACCACGCTGTTGCGTTCGGTAGTATCTGCGGTAATCGCACTAGACATTGCCCAGAACGGGACATCGCTTGCCGTATAAGTCATGTCGAACAGGATGAACGTAGTATAAGCCCAGATGAGCTTGCCTGTCATTGTTAAGTCGGGTGCTGAGAAGCACAATACGGAAATAGGAACGAAAATAATCGGAGTAAATAGTAACCAAGGCCTGAATTTTCCCCAGCGTGAGCGTGTTCGGTCAACGAATACACCCATGATGGGATCGTTGATTCCATCCCAGATTTTAGTGATGAGTAACAGAGTTCCCGCAGCAGCCGGTAAAATGCCAAAAATATCGGTGTAGAAAAACAAGATGAAATTCGAGATGAAATAATAGGCGCAGTTTTGGCCGAAACAACCGAATCCATAAGCTAATTTTTCTTTTGTTGAGATTCTAGCCGTCATTTCAGGCATTCTATCTGTCATCAACATACCTCCGGAACCGGTATCATGCACAACGAGTTCGTTAATATAGCAGTGTATCATGTCGCGAACGCTTTTCAAGGGATTCTCAGCGACTTTTCTCTCTATTGCAAGGGAAAAGCCCTTCCCGTATACTTATCGTAGACCGATGGTATGCCTAGATATGGGAGGCCGCTTATGGAAGAGAGAATTCGTACAGTTCCTGAGGGGTCGCTGATTTACGAACAGGGCAAAGATGGCGACACGCTCAGCTATATCGTTTCTGGAAGAGTCGGATTGTTTTTACAGTATGGAGAACCTGAGCAATTTGCATTAGATGAAATGGGCCCGGGTGAAAGCTTCGGTGAAATGGGCATGCTCAACGGAATTAAACGGTCGGTTACGGCAGTTGCGCTAATCGATTCTGAGGTTATTGAAATTTCGTTCTCAGAACTCGAGGATTTTGTAACGACACATCCTGATGTTACGGTCCGTATGCTTAAGGCGATGAGCAGGCGTCTTTTAGGAGCTACCAACGAAATAGTGAACGCACATCATACTATTCGGGAGCTAATCGAAGAGCTCGGAGACCGTCCGGTCCGTAAAGAGGGATTGAAAGAACGCTTGAAACGATATGCGTCGTTTTTCGTCGAAGTTCCGGGTGACATTCCCCCCGAGGTTTACATGGATTACTACTCGCGTATCGATCGCTTGTAGGATACGCCAATTCCAATTCAGCTTATCAATTGCATCACTTGCATAATCTCATAAATTACGGTAGTTTTATGCAGAATACTAGTAAACAAAATACTCACACGAGATGTGAATACAAGGAGTTTTGATGAAATTACAAGATCTAAAACACTCGAAATTACGAAAATGGGTTGAGGACTTCGCCGCATTGGCTAAACCCGAGGCTATTGTAATTTGCGACGGTAGCGCTGCCCAATACAAACAGCTGATGGACGAGATGATTGCCAGCGGTCTTGCGATGGAACTCAACCGCGATAAGAAACCTGGTTGTGTTGCTTTCTTCTCAGATCCTTCAGATGTAGCCCGTGTGGAAAATAGAACATACATATCTTCGGTTAAGGAAGAGGATGCCGGTCCGACTAACAACTGGATCGATCCGACCGAGCTGAAAAAAACCCTTACCGGATTATATGATGGATCTATGAAGGGAAGAACACTGTATGTCATTCCGTTCTCGATGGGTCCTGTCGGCTCAGACATCGCAAAAATCGGTGTTGAAATAACCGATAGCGCATATGTCGTGACCAATATGATGATCATGACTCGTGTCGGCAAAAAAGTTCTCGAAGTTCTTGGAACCGATGGATATTTTGTACCGTGTTTCCACAGCGTTGGCAAACCGCTTGCAGAAGGCGAGTCCGATCATGGAAAATGGCCTTGCGCACCACTTGATAAGAAATATATCGCACACTTTCCTGAAACAAGAGAAATCTGGTCGTACGGTTCGGGCTACGGCGGCAATGCCCTGCTTGGTAAGAAATGCCTTGCGTTGCGTATCGCAAGCGTCATTGCACGTGATGAAGGCTGGTTGGCAGAGCATATGCTGATACTTAAAATTACTAACCCGAAGGGAGTAGTGAAGTACGTTAGTGCGGCGTTCCCATCGGCCTGTGGCAAGACAAACCTGGCTATGCTGATTCCCACCATCCCTGGCTGGAAGGTGGAAACCATCGGTGACGATATTGCTTGGATGAAATTTGGTAAGGATGGTCGGTTGTACGCTATCAATCCTGAGGCCGGATTCTTTGGAGTCGCCCCCGGAACTTCGGAAGACTCTAATCCCAATGCGCTTATCGCAGCCTCGAAGAATACGATTTTCACCAACGTAGCGATTACCGAAGACAAGGATGTCTGGTGGGAGGGAATCGGTCATGATGCTCCCGGCAAATTGATTGATTGGAATGGCAACGATTGGGTACAAAATAAAGCCGACAAGAGCCAGAAACCAGCAGCCCATCCGAACGCTAGGTTTACTGCACCTGCGTCCCAGTGTCCGAGTATTGCTGCGGAATGGGAAGATCCGAAGGGTGTTCCCATCGATGCGATTCTTTTTGGCGGTCGCCGCCCTCGCACGATTCCTTTGGTTCACCAAGCCCGCGACTGGAATCACGGCGTGTTCCTCGGCTCTATCGTTGGTTCGGAAATCACTGCCGCCGCTTTGGATCTTAAAGTCGGAACCATCCGTCGGGATCCGTTTGCGATGCTGCCGTTCTGCGGCTACCACATGGGAGAGTATTTCAAGCACTGGATTAAGATCGGGACGAGGACTACTGCCGACAAACTGCCGAAAGTATTCTATGTGAACTGGTTCCGCAAGACTGACGAAGGCAAGTGGCTCTGGCCGGGTTACGGCGAGAATTCCCGTGTTTTAAAATGGGTATTCGAACGTTGCGAGGGAAGTGCGAAATTCGTCGAAACTCCGATCGGTATCATGCCGACAATCGATGCTATTGATCGTCCCGAAGGTGTTTCAGAAAAAGACATGGCCGAATTATTGAAAGTTGACCGAGAAGGCTGGCTGAAAGAAGTCGAAGATGTCAGGACTAATCACTATCCGAAGTTCGGAAAGCATTTACCCAAAGAACTGATGGCAATGCTTGATGAGTTGGAAAGCAACTTGAAGGATTGTTGCTGCGGCAAGTGCAAGTGCTGACCTTCTCCGTACGGCTCTGTCCGTGCGGTTAACGATATAACCGTCTAGGGTAGCAATACCTTGGGCGGTTTTTCTTTATTGTCAGTTCTTTGACGCTGCAAGCATGTCGATACCTTCGACAATTTCACCAAGAAAGTCACAAAGCGGGGTATTGATTCCTAATTTCCGTCCAATCTGAGAGGCTTTTTTACAAAACCATTGGTTTTCCGTCGGACGCTTCGCTTCAACGTCCTGGAGCATCGAAGTTTTTCCCGAAGGTTCGAGCGATGCAAAGATTGCCTGATAGCGGTCGATGTAATGTTCGTCCAAGCCGATGATTTTGCTTGCACGGGCAAGTGCTATGACTTCTTTTTGAGTTTCGATAATGAGATTTCTTATCGGTCCGATGGACACGCATTGACCGTATGTTGCGCGTGTAATGGCACTGATGGTGTTGATGCTGACGTTCACCATAAATTTCGACCACATCTCTAAGTGGATGTCCTGAGGAATCTTGCAGGCTATACCGGATTCGTTTAGCAATGTCTTCACAGCGGCAAGACGTTCGGTTACCTGATTGTTGCTTTCGCCGATATAGACGGTTCCTTCGTTACTGAAATCAATCGAATTATCATGGCGGGTCGAATCGAGTGCGGTAGTGAATCCATACAGGACATGCTGCTCTCCAAACCGCTTTTCCAGTAAATCCTCGCTATCCAGACCGTTCAGCAGGGACAGCAGCATCGTATGGGAACCTACGCACGGTTCTATCAATTCGAGCACTTCGTCGAGGTGATTGTTCTTTGTGGCAATGATGACTAGATCGACTGATCGTTCAATATCGCCTGCAAGCTTCAGATTGAAGTCAGTCCTTGTACCGTTAAGAAAAATCCCGTCCTTTTTATAACGTTCGAATCGTTTGGCGTCGACGAGGACCTCAAGCGAATCGAAGCCCATGTACTGTTGCAGGCGCCAGGCATACATTGCTCCGACAGCCCCGAGACCTACGAGTGCGACCGATGTAATTGTCATGACTTGACCGGAGTCGAACACACATCGATTAGCAGTCGGGTTAGCGTACCTAGTGCGGCAATCTCGATGGATTCTTGATTGCTGTGTGCCTTCTTATAACCGACGCCTAATACCACGAGAGGAACGTGCTTGTCCCGAAGGATGTTTGCATCGCTGCCGCCTCCCGATTGGGCAAACGTGAAAGGAACTCCTATTCTTTCACAAGAATTCCTGAACGACTGGATTACCGGATCCTTCTGAGAAAGCCGGTAGCCGGGGTATGTCTGAGATGAATGAAAAGTATAGGTTCCTACATAGTATTCGGCTGCGGCTTTACAACATGCTTCCATGTGAAGCAGCTGTGCATGCAGCTTGTCTTGATTGAGGCTGCGCACCTCGGCTCGCAGCGAAACACGATCACAGACTACATTGGTAGTACTGCCGCCTTGAATCGTTCCGATGTTGGCGGTGGTCTCGTCATCGATGCGAAGCAACTTCATCATCTCAATCGCTTTTGCAGCTATCGAAATTGCGCTGATGCCCTGTTCGGGGGCGAGTCCTGCATGGGCACTTTTTCCGATAAATTCGATGTCGATGGCGTGCTTATAAGATGCGCCATCAATGACCGTCCCGACCGGCGAACTCGAATCCAGGGTATAACCGCGCCCGATAATCCCCAACCGGCTTACGTCGACTAGCTTGGCTCCCGTCAATCCGGTTTCTTCCTGTACGGTAAACAAGATGCTAATCTGAGGATGTTCGATTGCATGGTTTTGTAGATATTCCAATGTCGCTAAAGTCACGGCGATTGCTGCTTTGTCATCGGCTCCCAATGCCGACGTCCCATCCGTTTTTACGATTGACCCGGATATGATTGGATTAACCTGTACGGCAATCGGAACAGTATCCATATGGCAATTTAGCAAGACGGGCTTTTCTTTGTTCATTGCTGAAGTTGCTGCCATCTTTCCATAGAGATTTCCGTGCTCGTCAAATTCGACAGAACAACCTATGGCAGTTAATAGGTTTCCCAAATAAGCGGCTATTACCTGTTCTTTCCCTGACGGAGAATCGATTTTGACCAAATCGATGAATATATCCAGTGCCCTGTCGCAATAATTGTCGTACATGCAGTTGACTCCTCTGATGATACCGAGCATAGCAAAGAACTCAGTGCGCGACAACACCTGCAAAGAACTGGACTTTTCACCTATAAGGCGGTAATGTAGGGCTATTATGGTGTTTCAGAGGTCGTATATATATGCAAGACATAGCAACATTTACTTCTGTAGAATTGCATATGCTTCAAGAATTCGTCCGTGTTCTTGAAGAATTTTCTCCGTCTTTGGCTGAAGAAGTCGAAAAGAGAAAAATCGATTTGGAATTGTTAGCCGGTGTTGTCAGCAGAAGCCCTTCTCCGATGCGCGATATCTTTAAAGAATCTGATAGACGCGATCTACATTCTCTCACGAGAAAAATGGTGAACCAAGGCTTGGACCAGGTTGTGAATCTTCCTGCAAAAGCAGTGCTCGGTCGGGGATTTACCGTAAGCAAATTGCATTTCTTCGGGCTTGTGAGAAAATTAGCTGCAACTTCACACTTGCTAGATGGTTTTCAGAAAGACCTTGAAGATATGTACAACAACATCCTCTTTACCTTGATGGCAGAAGATCTCTATACGAATATCCTCTCAAATAGCGAAGAGTCAGATCCATGGGTAGCTCGATCTGCCAGAGAACTCGTGCTGATGTGGGATTTTCGAACTAGTCCGAACAAACAAGTCTTCGCACCGTATATCACCGACCTCTGGAATGCGAGAAGGACTCTCGTTCCGGTTTTAGGCACATTACTGGGGACGATGGAACTGATGAGAATCAGTTCTCAGTTACCGGATGTGTGGTTGTCTTTTCTTGGCTTGCCGGACGAAGATCTGAGTCTGAACAATGCGCTTGAAGAATTTTTATTCGATCTAAGCTACGAACAAATCTCAAGTCTACGTTCGTATATGACACAGCAAAAAGTTGCAGCGGTCAGTCGTGAAACGGCAAAAAAGATACTATTGGATTTACATTCGACAGTAGAAAACGAAAACGGATGTATAAATGGAAATAACGATTCGCTCGGTATGCAACTGTATCGATCATTTCTCTGGCGTCAGCGCAATGCCCGTTCGAGACGTTGCCAAGGTCGACAGGGTCCGACCAAAACACTCGAAGAACACTTTGTCATGTATCTGATGAGTATCGAGGAATAGAGGTAGTCAAACATCCATCATTTTTGCAACTTTATGCAACAAGATGGGTTGTAAGATAAAAACTTACATAATCATGCACAATTTCTCTCATTTTTCCTCTATACAGAGGCTCTCGGCTCTGATATGCTTGCTCGG
>JAAYDK010000233.1 GCA_012729295.1 Spirochaetales bacterium
CCCGCCACCGGTGCGTTGAACAAGGCACCGAAAGCAGCACCAGAACCGCAAATCAGCCACATGCCTAGGTCTCTGTCGCTGTAAAGTCCCCGTTTCAAAACCGTCTTGTTTTTCGTAGCCAAGGCAACCAAATGACGTTCTAAACGCGAAAGACCGCCTGCAATCGAAGTTCCGATCTGCACCCCCGCCCCTTCCTTTCCTGCCGATGCGCCGACGACATGCGACAATACGGATGCTCCGAAGACTACGGGTGCCAGTCGTAACGGAACCCTGTGTTGCAATTGTGCAATTTGAGGGTCTGTTTCTGAGGAAGGATTCAAGGCGGTAATAATCATCGAGTTGATTGCGTCGATTGCCAAAGTAGTGCCCAGATCTAATGATTTTCCAATTTTTTTGTAGACGAACACGGTAAAAGCCGCAACCGCAGGCAGCAGAAGATACAGCCACCAGTTTTCGCTTCGAACATGCGAAGCCAGTTCTATCGAAGTTACAAAAAGGGATATGACGAGTCCGATACAGATTCCGACAATGCTGCCCCGAACAAGCCAAAGCGATGCTTTTACAGCAGCTTTCCAATTCAACCGACGCTCACTCATGCGCCGTATTATTACATATTCCCGTTCTTTATTTCAAACCGTTGAACGCTCGATTGACAATTTATCATACGAATGATACTATCTTTGTGATATCATTTTGATATATTTTCCAATGGGAGGTACCAATATGGCTGCCAGTCAGGGACAAAGTCAACGTTTCGAGGGTGAAGAAGTCGTCGTACGCTCAGCAAATGGAATGACGATGCTTATTATCATCAGTTTGCTGATGCTCGCAAGTATTGCCGGTTTTGTATGGGGCGTCATTCAACTGGAAGCAGCACATCCGACCTTACTCGAAATAGTCGTGTTTGCCGTTTCACTACTCTATCTGTTCATCATCGGACCCGTGATGTATATCGGCCTGAAGATTCTCAAACCGAATGAAGCGCTTGTACTCACGTTATTCGGCACCTATATAGGAACACTACGCGGCCCCGGATTCTTTTATGTCAATCCGTTCTGCTCTGCAGCGAGTCCGGCAAGTGTCGACCCCTCTTCGGCTTCTCAAGCAAAAGAGAAACCGGTTACTATCTCTTCGTTCAAATTTAGTGCAGGTCAGGCTTCGTTACAGCAGACTAATAAGAAAATTTCTTTAAAAGCCATGACGCTGAACAACGACAAGCAAAAGATAAACGATGCGCTCGGCAATCCGATCATCATCGGAATCGTAGTCGTATGGCGTGTCGTAAACGCAGCCAAAGCAGTGTTCAACGTCGACAATTATACCGAGTTTTTGTCGATTCAATGCGATTCAGCACTCCGCAATATCGTTCGGCTCTATCCGTACGATGCTTCGGATGAAGAAGGCGAGAAGTCGCTTCGCGGAAGCAGCCAGGAAGTAGCCGACAAGTTGAAGGACGAGATACAAGCGAAAGTTCTGACTGCAGGACTTGAGATTATCGAAGCTAGAATCACTCATCTCTCGTATGCTCCGGAAATTGCGGCAGCCATGCTGCAGCGCCAGCAGGCTTCGGCCATCATAGCTGCCCGCCAAATGATTGTGGAAGGTGCAGTCGGAATGGTTGAAATGGCTCTTGCGAAATTGAGTGAACAGCAGATCGTAGAACTGGACGAGGAAAGGAAGGCTGCTATGGTCAGTAATCTGCTGGTAGTACTCTGTGCCAACAAAGACGCCCAACCCGTCGTAAACAGCGGTTCGCTGTACTAGCCGAACGGAGGCCGGATGGACGCCAACGATAAAGACAAGGATAAGAAACAGATACTACTGCGATTGTCAGCTTCCCTCTGGCAGGAACTCGCGTCCTGGGCTCAAGACGATTTTCGATCGATTAACGGACAAATAGAGTTTTTGCTTACCGAATGCGTCAGAAAGCGTAAAAAGAATATAGGCGACGACTAAACGTGCAACCTAGACTTTTGGCTCAAGATCTATAGCCCATGGCAGCAGCGCATCGAAGACAGTCTGCAGATCATCATAACGCAACTTGGCATACCGATCCATCGAAGTCGGTTGTGCATTAATGATGACGATTTTCCCTCCGTGATAATAGGCAGCCATCGGCAGCGAGGCTGCCGGTTGCACCGTAAGGCTGCTTCCGAGTACCAGCAGCACATCGGCTTTCGCCATATCCCGGTAAGCTTGATCAACGAGCTGCGTGTCGAGTGTCTCTCCGTACAACACGATAGAAGGTTTTACTACCGTACCGCAAATGCTACAGAACGGTAGCTTTCCACTCAGTACCGTCGGAGCCACATCATTATACGAATAGACACGGTTGCATGTGCGGCAATAGTGCCGGCTGGGACTGCCGTGCAGTTCCCATACGGCACCACTACCCGCTTTTTGATGCAGCATATCGATGTTTTGCGTATAGATGCCCTTGAGATACCCTTTACGCTCCAATTCAGACAATACGAGATGTACGGCAGAAGGCTGGTAACGATCAAGACAGTAGACAAATTCTCGTGCCCAGCGGTAAAAAGTGGCTGGGTCTCTGTCAAACAAATCTATCGAAAGAATATCTTCTACCTCGATTCCTTCCCATTGAGAGTTGTAGAATCCGTTGCGCCCCCGGAAATCTCTGATTCCCGACAAGGTTGAAACACCTGCTCCCGTAAAGGCGAGTACAGTACCGGCTGATTGTATGAGATCCTTCAGTCGCTGCATGCATTGCTCCCGGCTTCGGCAACAATGGTGGCTGTATAGGTATTTCCCTTCAGACCTTGTAGTTCTACCTTTATCAATTCACCCGGCTCAGTCGACTGCGTTTTTTCGAACACTACCATCTCATCGTGTTCAGTCCTGCCAAGGTACTGGCGCAAGCTGCGCTTGGAAGGACCTTCGACGAGAACGTCGACGATTCGGTGACAACGAGCTTGTTTTTCTTGCTGCGTGATGGTTCGCTGACAAGCGATTAGCTCGGCAAGGCGGTCCATTCTCGTCTTTGCAGGGACCTGGTCTTCCATCGTGACGGCTTTGGTTCCTTCGCGTGGGTTGAAGTAATACATGAATGCTTCAAGGAAACGGACCGATTGCATCACAGAAAGCGTTTCTTCGAAATCATCTCTGGTTTCGCCGGG
>JAAYDK010000234.1 GCA_012729295.1 Spirochaetales bacterium
AAGGACGGATATCTCCCCGATGTGATCTACAAGCGCGGTTGCCATGCACGGTATGAGATCGCCCTCGCCGTCCTGCTCACCACGATGAAGAAGGTGCGCAACGTGCTGGTGCTCTACGAGCAACACAATACACGCAGAGCATCGTAAACACTATCAATCGGGATGTTGCCCACACCCTTCCCAGAGAGAGCGATGCTTTGGCGTGCCTTTTGATTCTCTTTGTATGCAATCACGATGGTAATTCCGATGGCAAGGCCATCCGAGTAGCTGTCATACCCCCAAGGATGAATGGATATGCACAAATCTTCGCATATTTATACGACTCGTTCAGCATTTTGAAATTTGCTCTACAGATGCGCTTTACATCTATCTTCAATAAAACAAGCTGTAAGTATCGGTTCCATGATGTTTCCCGAATACGAGGTCGTTGCCTCCTGGCCCGAGTTTACAGACCTGATGCAAAACGGAATCGGCTTTTATCTACATGATCCGCAAGATGAAAACGCTTTAAGTAGACTTCATGTTATAAGCATTGATAATCAATACAAAGACCTACAGTAATTTTCCCCCTACGATGAAAAAGCTTCAATCAGCTTTTTAACTGCTTCCGGCCGGTCTAGAAATAAGTCCTGATCGCTTTTTGTTATTTTCTTTAAAATCGCCTGAACAATTGGATTGTAATCTTTCAGAACCAGACGGGCACCTGCATGAACAATTTCTGAAGCGTGCTTAACCAATTCGGCAGGGAAGGCGTCTCCAATAGTTTTTTCATAATTTTCCTCATCGAGGCCGCATATAAAAAAACCAAGCTTCTTTTCAAGCAGCGTTTGTGTATGTTTTATGCACCACGAGCGCAAAGCTCCGGCCATTTTTCCCGCATGAACATAGCCGCCGATAATACACGCATCATAGTCGCCAAGATTGCATGAAGCAACTTCCCGTTTGATGTTCACAGCTTTCGAACCGTCCTTGATACCCTCGGCAATCTGCAGTGCAATCGATTGTGTAAATCCTTTTTTCGATGCATAAACCACCAATGTCTTCATATGTTTTTCCCCCGTCTATGTTATAACATTTCTTTTTGTAATTATATGCCTGCTTGCCAAAGTAGTACAGGCTTTAATGATCTCTTTATGGATGGTAACTACTTAAGCGAATTCAATCGACTTGGAAGGTTCGTGATCGGCACTAAGGATTCTGTCCATCTCGTCCAGCACTCCTTGAGTCTGATCTCCGAAATCGAATAGCGGACGGAGTCTGTTGAACAACGGGCGAACAAAGTGCCGTAGCTGGCCTTGGTCTTTCTCCATCGGTGTTTCGCTTTGCAGGGCTAACACAGTGACCGCAGATGGAGAGTAATAGGTACCGACTTCTTGAAACCCAAATTTTTTATAAAGCTTGATCGTTTTCACATCATCTGCAAATACATCGATGATAATATCCTTAATCCCCCGGCTTCTTGCAAGCAAAAACACCAATACGATCAATCCGATCGATACCGTAGTATTTCTCATCTCCGGTAGTACCGCCAATCGCAGAATTTCTGAGCAATTACGGGTTTTCAACACAGGTTCGATATCAAAATAGCGGGCAATCGGCAATGGCCAGAAGTTATCCGAAGTCATTAAAGAAACGGTTCCAACTGGTTGCAAACCTTTGAATGCGAGAATGTGGGTAGCTTTTTCATCTTCGGCACGATGAATGGTCCCTTCGATATAGCCTTTTTCGCTGACTAAAACTTTTCTTTGAAGAAAAAAGACATCGTTCATGCCGGCCTGATCGGTAACCAGCGAAAAATTTATCGCTTCCTTGCGTTCATCGTTGAGCGGGAATATGACGGTAAACTCGGACCCGTCGCTTTCCTCGCTTTTTACCCTGATTCGGCCGCCCATCTTCTCGACGATATTATAACAGTTGGAGAGCCCTAACCCAGTACCTTTGCCAGGAGCTTTTGTAGTAAAAAACGGAGTAAATATCTGATTAAGATTATGTTCGGGGATTCCGCATCCGGTATCGCCGACCTTGATATACACGAAATCCCTATGCTCGAGGCAGGTGAGGGTAAGCGTTCCTTTCCCTTCCATCGCCTGTATTGCATTGACGATGAGATTCAAGAATAGCTGTTGCAATTCTCCCTCGTTTGCTTCAATCATCGGGAGGGCATGATAATTGCGTACGACGGTGATGCTTTGAGAATCAGTTCCCCGTGCAGCCAGACGCAACGAGAATTCCAAAGTTCTGACAACCTCAACCTGCTGGATTTCTTTTGAAGTTTCCTTGCGAGAATACACTGAAAGTTCCTTGATTACATCTGCTGCAGTTTTTGAGTATGACAAAATATCCTGCAGATATTCTTTATGGGGACTAGTATCTTCAACTTCGCTGAGCATGATTTCGGCTGTACCCGAAATCCCTGCAAGAGGATTGTTTAATTCGTGTGCGATACCGGCTGCAAGAGTTCCGATTCCTGCCATTTTTTCGGTTCGTACGAATTCTTCCTGCAGGCTTCGCTGCTCGGTAATATCGTTGATGATTTCGATGAATACGCTTTTCGAGTTCTCCGGAACTCTGACGTTATGGAATTGAAACGAGTAGATCTTATCCGAGACATTCGCTTCGGTTTCCTGCAATACTCCGGTATGGAGACAATCAAGTGCCTGACAGAACGAACAAGGTCTGAGCCGTTGGAAAAACGCCCTGTAGCATTTATTTCCGATAAGACTCTTTTTATTGTTTCCGAAAAAGTTTACCGCTGCGGTATTTGCTTCCTGAATCGTAAAGTCGATATCGATTAAGCAAACCGGTGAAGCAATACCGTTAAATATCGCTTCTAGCTTATTATTACTCATAACCAGTTCGTTGCCCTGAATTCTCAGTTGTTCGAACGAAAGCGCGTTCTTTAGGGAAAGTGAACTCTGAGCGGCGAGGATTTCGAGAGCCTCGAGTTCTATTTCAGTAATCAGCGATTTCGTGTAGTCGTAGCCGATAAGGATATAACCGGCAATCTGCTGCCTGAAAATCAACGGAATAAGTACATCTGCTGCAGGTAGGTCGTTACTCACCTGAATGCGTTGTTCTCCGGGACTTACGTTGATGATCGAAGAGATGTTATCACGTCGCAGCTTATGTAGTTTTTCATCGATATAGGGAGGAAAGTCGAATACTACCTCGTCTCCGATAGTAAGCTTCGTATTGCATTTATTATTTGCAATGAGCAGCAGCCGGTCGTCGTTATCCTGACGTTTGGCAACAAAAACTACCCACTCGGTTTTTAGACCCGTACTCAGATTTTTCACTACCTCGTCTCCCAGTTCTCCAAGGTTCACGATGGTTGTCAGCTTCTTACTGAGATTTTTAATAGTCATTTGGTACGGATGCCGTTTGGGAACAATAACGCTATCGATAAGGAATGCGAGAAAATTTCGCATCGGATGAATGATGATTACCGTGGCGATTCCTAAAATCAACGATAATTGGCCGACATCTCCGGGAGCGAAATCACTGTTGAACATTTGAATAAACTGAATGATCAGATAATAGGAAATCATGGCGATTACGGCCATAATCGTGGAATATATAATGTTAAGGCCTATACGGGAATAGTTTATCAGCTTGTACTTGTAAATCGTATAGAACAGGAGCAGCGCGTTGATGGTCGATGAAAAAATATCGATGGGATATTTACCTAAGTCCGGAAAAATATTGATAAATATTCCGACGAGCATGATGACAACACCGACAAGCGGCAGTACAAGATTCTTGTGGCTTTTCTGCAAAGGCCGGTACTTGGACCCGAATAGCAGAAAGACCAGTGTCAGCAAGAGATAGGTATAGCTGATCGAATAGGCAAAAACCGCACCCTGTGCGAGCTGGTAAAAAAATGTACCGTCAGCGGTAAAACCGACATTTTTTACGATGCTTCCGGAAAAATTGAGATACATCAGCGGAATAATCAATAGATAACTTGCACCGGTAAATATCCTGATTGATCGTTTGTGCAAATCGAGAATATCGACGATGAAATGACTGAGTGCGAATGGAGCCGAAAGCAGTCCTACCAGCATGATCCTATTCCAAAACAGCGGTGTCATCACACAGCTGTTGAGGTGCATCATCATCGATCCGAAACTCCAAATCGAGAAGAAAATCATATAGAGTTGAAACGACCAGTAGAACCTGTCTTTGTTATATTGTAAAAATCCAAAAATGACGAAGAAAACATATAAAATGAAGGCCACGGCAGGGATGATGGTTGAGACATCGATAATCATGGATAATCCTTTGTTATACTTTCAAATGTACGCGACTTGTAATATTATAGAGACAATTCATGATTTTAATCAAACTATTTGTGCTTGGTGCCATAGGATATTTGCTCTCTGGATTGTATGATATTGCGGTTTTGTACCGAAAAACGATGGTAAAATGGATTTTCTATCCAGGGTTTTTCATTACCGCTATTCCATACCTTTGGTTATTTCTAGAATTCCGCTCCCCGTTACCGATTTGGGTCGGCATACCACTTTTAATCGTCATGTCAGTATGTATGATCCTGTTAATCTATTCGGTTCTCATCGAAATACAAATTCATCCTGTACAACCGAAAAAAGTCTACGACAGGGGTACGTACCGGATTTCTAGACACCCGGGCTTTCTTTGGTATACTCTCATCAATGTTCTCATTGCGCTTTATTTTTGGGACATGTCGATTGCATTAGTATGTCTAGCCTTTATTGGATGCAATCTGCTTTTGATAATTGTCGAAGATTTCATCATATTCCCGAAGATGTTTTCAGATTATGGGGAGTATAAACAGCAGACTCCATTTTTGTTTTCGTTACGGCATTTGTTTCATCGGAGAGACAGGAAATGACCAAACACATCGTAACTACAGATGACGATCAGGCAATCCGCAAAGTCTTGCAGATTATGCTGAGAAAGGAAGGGTTCGACGTATCGGCGTGCAAAAACGGCGACGAATTACTTGCCATATTGAAACAAGACTCACAGAATATCGACCTAGTTCTGCTCGATATAAAAATGCCGGGGTTGAGCGGATTCGAGGTACTCGAAATTATTCGTCGACACTATCCCAAGATCCCCGTCATCATGCTGACTGCTTTCAACGATCTCGATACGGGAATGAAAGCGATTCGTGCAGGAGCATCAGATTACCTGGCAAAACCGGTCCGACGCGAAGAATTGATAAGCTGCGTACAGCGAGTTTTGTCGGAATCTGAACTCGAACAGGAACTCGTTGCCGAACAGACCCAATATAAGGCGTACCAGAAAGAACTTGAAGACAAACTGCACGATGCGCTGAGCATATTGGAAAATACCACCAGGGCAACCCTGGAAGCCTTTTCGGAGACAATCGAACAGAAAGATGCCTATACGAAAGGGCACTGCAGCAGAGTTCGAAATATTGTAGTTGCCCTAGGGAGGGCTCTCAATGTTTCAGACGAAATGCTGCAGATTCTTGAAGGAGGATCACTCCTTCATGATATTGGAAAAATCGGAATTCCCGAACAAATCCTGAACAAAGCGACACCCCTAAACGAAGAAGAGGAGGCACTGATAAAGATGCATCCGGTATTCGGTGAGCGTATCGTCATGTATATCCACCTTTTCCAATCATATCGACCGATTATTCGATCGCATCACGAACGATATGACGGGAAGGGATATCCGGATGGACTAAAGGGAAAAGACATCCCACTTGAAGCAAGAATCACCGCATTGGCAGACTCGTTTGATGCGATGACCAGTGATCGCTCTTATCGTGCCGCATTACCTACTGAAATAGCGGTTGAAGAAATTAAATTATGTTCAGGAACTCAATTCGATCCTGAAATTGTTGATGTATTTCTCGATAAGGAGCTTTATCTCCTTTAGCCAGACCGGTAATGCTATACATCTTGTAACGGATTGCCTGGGGTATTCAACCGCACTTCACGCTGAGCAAGAATATTCATAATTTCTTCATTAAGCGCATAGGGACGATGGATGCCGAAGAGTGCTTCATGAGTCCGGGATTTTGGAATCTGAATGCTGTGCCCTCCGGTTAACGTAAGGCCTAAAGTAGGCGAGCCCATCAGCTTCATGGCACCTCCGCCCGAAACTGCAGCAAAATCGGAACCCATACCGATTCCGCTGGCAGTGAGGGGAACCACAGTTCCGTAGCGAAACAGCTTGCCTAAAAATCGTTGATCGATCGATAGATCGTTGATTTTCGACAGGGGCATGGTTCTCGTCCTGCGAGTGAAAATTCCCGCTGAGGTGCGGATACGAGCAGAAGTAACCAGATAATGATGGCTTCTACGGAAAATATCGTTTAGCAGTAGGGAAAGAAGACCGAAAAAACATAGCATCAATAATTCTGCATTTGTAAATATAAAGGTTTCCTCAGAAATGACAAGATATTGCCTGATTACTTTGTACTTGAGGAAAATCGAAAGCGCAAATACACATACACAGTTGATGAGATATCTCAAATTCAATTTTTTAAAGGAGTAGGCAAGAGCTGGAATAATCAAAGAAGCGCCTACAAAGATATACCAAGTATTCGGACCTAGGAATTGGCTAATCGGTAGAGGTATCCATTCCAATATGGATGCTTTTTTCATCATAAAGAACAACGTGATTCCGAAAAGATAGAGACCGGGAAGATAAAATGGAAAGAACGA
>JAAYDK010000235.1 GCA_012729295.1 Spirochaetales bacterium
CATTCTATAATGCACAACGTCCTTGCTATGCCATAGGGTATGATACCCCCGATAACTATGATCGCCGGTTCAAGCGAGGCGAGTTACCAGCCAAGGACACTTTCAGGGGCAGAATTCTTTCAGAAACTCCCAAATTTGTACAGAAAAAGAAGGCGGAACCTACTAGGGTTGAGAGTCGGCTGGAAGGTACAGTGTAAAAGCTTACAGATGGATACATTACAGGATGGTGTCTACTTCGGGAAAACTAAGTTGTGAAAAAATGTATGCTGTGTCTACTTTTGGAAAAACGAAACAAGATAAAGAAATGGATATGTCTACTTTCAGAAACGAGAAATTAAATTAAATACTTTTAGTGTCTATTTTTCTTGACAAGTACAAAGTGAGAAGTAAAATAATAATATTGACGGAAGTATTATATTAATATTATCGGAAGTAAAACATTGATATTATCGGAAGTAAGAGGTAGAATACATTCGTAGGGAAGGAGGGCTCACACATGGAAAGACAAACCTATCTCAAGCGTATTGCTGATCAACTCTTGCAGGAAAGGCTCCGCTCAAGTGGTGCGGTTTTGGTCGAAGGCCCAAAATGGTGCGGAAAGACGGCAACCGCGACCAGAGCATCAAAAAGCCAGCTGTTCATGCAGGACCCTGACAAGTCGGCCTCGTACCTCCTGGCAGCCGATACAAAACCTTCCCTTCTATTACAGGGAGACACTCCCCGATTGCTCGATGAGTGGCAAAGCGCACCCGTTCTGTGGGATGCCGTACGGTTCATAGTCGACCAAAGGGGAGGAAAACCCGGTCAGTTTATTCTGACAGGATCGGCTGTACCAAAGGATGATACTGTACAACATACCGGAACTGGGCGTATCTCACGATTGATGATGCGTCCCATGAGTCTGTTCGAATCTCTGGAGTCGAATGGCATGGTATCGTTGAAATCGTCGTTTGATGGGAACATCAATCTCGAAGGATTTTCGGATCTCTCCATAGAAACCATAGCTTCTGCCATTGTCCGTGGAGGATGGCCGGCTTCCATCGGTTATGGAGAGAATATCGCGTTGCGCCATGCTGTCGATTACGTGGAGGCAATCATCAATGCCGATATTTCTCGGGTGGATGGCGTGGACAAGAATCCTGTTCGGGTACGGGCATTGATGCGCTCCTATGCCAGAAACATTGCGACAATGGCCACCATCAGGACGATCCGTGACGATATTGCCCTGGGCGATGCCGATGCAAGCATTTCGGAGAAAACAATCAGTCAGTATCTAACGGCATTGGATCGTATCTTCGTCACTGAGAATCTTCCAGCCTGGAATCCCGCGATACGCTCCAAGACGGCAATCAGGACTTCAGCGAAACGACATTTCGTAGATCCTTCGGTCGCAACAGCCGTGATGCGACTCTCGCCTTCTCGATTGCTCGAGGATTTCCAATATTTCGGATTTCTCTTTGAATCCCTCTGCACAAGAGACCTGCGGGTCTATGCGCAAGCCATCGACGGACAGGTCTTCCACTATCGTGATGCAAGCGGCCTGGAATCGGATACCGTCGTCTGTCTCAACGACGGCAGGTGGGCTCCGATCGAAGTGAAACTCGGTTCCAAGGAAATCGAGGAGGCAGCTGAACATCTGTTGGAGCTGAAGGCCAAGGTAGATACCAAGAAGATGAAAGAACCCTCGTTTCTGATGATTCTTACAGCAACAGAATTTGCCTATCGTCGGAAGGACGGCGTGTTGGTAGTACCGATCGGATGCTTGAAGGATTGATTCGAAATAATTCTGATGGTCCGCAAACTGCGACCTTCAAAAAACTTATCACAGTATACTCATAGTTGGATGGGTGATTATTGAGGAATCTCCTTGTATGTCGAAATCTTCGACTTCACTCGAAGTATGTGAATATATTGTATGCTATGGGGAATGTTCTTCTCTCGTGAGCCGACATACATACACATGTTCTGACTCACCATGTGGTACAGATAATAATTTTATTGACACGATACAGATTTTATTGACACGACATTGCCATCATGCTATACTTTCATTATAGAGAAAGGGGGAATAGAAAATGGTAAAGAGTTTAGAAATACCAAAGGTAGAGACCGTCGAAAAAGTAGTGAGAGTGTACAAGAAAACAGAATCCATCAATGAAACCGCCCTACAAACGGAAATATCAACTACGAAGGTACGGAAAATCCTCATCACCATGGGTTTGTGGTCTAGCCCAAGGTCACTTCAGATCCAGCAGCTGGCCGAACAGGGAAAATCCTCAGCAGAGATTGCCGAGACATTGAAGATCAGCGTGGTGATGGTGCAAAACTACCTACCCTACGAGAAGGGGCTGTATGATGAGCCACAGAAGTCAGACACTGCCATGCGAAGCGAGAAGTATCGCGAGCGAAATCGAACGTATGCGCAAAAGAGTCAATCCCGCGAACAACAGAAACCAGATGCCTTGCCTGTTGGTCAAGAGACTGCAATACCTAATGAGAAGAAGGCTCATTATGCCATGCAATTGCATTTGGAATTACGTGATAGCCAACTGAAATCCATGCCTGCCAATGAAGCAAAGATCCTCGCGAAATATGGTGGTGTCGTTAAGTCTATTTCCCGGGATATCATCGTCCCGTCTTCCTTGGCTCTGCATCAGCTACATTTCCTCATCAACGTGGCCTTCGGTTGGACGAACAGTCATCTACATAATTTCCAACTACCAGAGCCGTTACTCCAAGTACTGACTGAGGGAAGGTTTTTAGAAATCGCGCCGGTGTTCGGCTACTACCTGCAGTTTCCCAGCAGCACATTTCATGATGCTTTCTGGGATGAAGATTATGATGAATCCAAAAGCCCCAGAGCATGGATGCGTTCAAAGTATCTGAAACAGTATAAGTACGGGGGATTTAGTGAGTATTGGATAGAAAACCAAGCTGAGATTCAAGATCTGGCTCACCGCATTCCCATGCTTACCGTGCCTCCGTTCCGATTGAAAGAGAAAGTAAAGCCCAGACAGGTGCGATTCGAGGATGTTTCATCGCGGGAATTCTTGGATGCAATCGCCTTCGATAACGGGGTGCCCGATGCACTGAAGGAAAGTCTTCGCTTGAGCGAGATTCTTTCATTGTATCCCAGTGACATCGAGAAGGAGAAAGCTACAGCCCTATCAGCGGACACAAGCGCTGTCGGGTTGTACAAGCACTATCGTGACATCGTCGTTTCAGAAGCCAGACAAAAGAGAGCTCCTCGTGATGAATCTACATATACGCATGCATTCAGGCAGATGGAAAAACTTCAAAAGAAATATGAACCGAATGCAGTCAAGCCGATTGCTACAGAGTTACATTACCGTTACGACTATGGTGATGGTTGGGAGGTAGACATCACGCTTGTGAGGGAATTCGGGAAGGACAATCAGATAGTAGATAATGAGACAGCAGCGAAGGTCATTGCGGATCGTAAACCGATCTGCATCGCTAAAGATGGCCTGCATGTACTTGACGACTGTGGACATGTGCATGGGTATATCGACATGCTCCGCACGATCCACGAAGGCGATAGGAACGAAGCGATAGAGATGAGAGAATGGGCACGGGGTCAAGGGTGGACCGGCAGGGATGTGAGTCCGAAACATATGATCTGAGATCATCCATGAGCTGCCACTCTTCGTTCACCTTATATCGACGATACTCGCACCCTGTAATACGTGCGATCGGGACAGTCTTTATTACAGGCTCTTTTAGAAGTAGGGTTGTCAACTCTGCTGTGATGAGAAGGAATCAGTAGCGATATTGAAGAACAACGCCCCCAAGTATGTAATCATCTCCTACGATCAGATCGCTGCTGATGAGCAGGTATCTGATGAACAACTGATTGCGGTCTCGAGAAAATCGTTCAAGCGTCATGAAGCAGCTTATAAAGAACTCGCTAAATGATCCGCTTCTCAACCGAGCAAGCTTTGCTCATCCATTCATACCTCATTGAGGTATCGGGTGGTGCAGAGGGTTTGATGGTTAAAGCTGCTTTGGAATCGGCGCTCCGTGCGCCTGTCCAAACGTTTGGCGGATAAGATTCTGTTAAATTGCGTAAGGCTGTAGCATTGTGCTTCGGTTTGATTTAAAATCATCAGTTCATTGATGATCCGCATGCTCAGCGGCTACATATTTTTGATTGCGACTGTTTGGTTTATCTGGGTGGGTCATCTGTATCCTCCCCGATTCAAGCAGTGGTTTGAGGAATGCTTTTCTAAAATGGTCACGATTGTTAATCCCAATATACGACTGCATCTCATCCCCTGATCGGGTGAATGCGCAAAAGGCTACTAGCTTGCTCATGCGATTATCTTGCATGGTATCTTGCATGGTATCTTGCATGGTGACTTGCGCGGTATTGGCCATAGTAGAGTAATTCACATTCTTCAGCACCACTCGGAAGTCCGAAAGTGTGGAGAAAAACTCGGGCTTCAAACGATCGTCATAACCGGGGAGCTTCGCCGTCTCGCTGAGGATCTTCGTCAATCCGCTGCCCCGCCTTTCCATGAATTTCATGCGGTGGAACAGATCTGCGATCACCGGGTTACGCCTGGCAGAAGCGATGGTGTGGATATCACGATCTTGGATCGCCCGACCATCATACATGCCTCCAGGGCTTTGGATCTCAAGCCGGTCATCGAACATGTCGATATGGATCTCGCTGCCCAGCAGGATGTAGTGGCTATGTATCAATGCATTCACAAGAGCCTCGGTAACCGCCCGATCGGCATAGTCGAGTTTGTCCACACGGGACTGAGCTCCCTTCACGAAGCGAACCTTGGAGTTGTTTCGTACAAACTCACTGCTGTTGCGAAGCAGACTGATCAGGTTGCCTTCATACTCCTTGTCGTCCAAATCGTCATCGAAGATGGAACCTTTGTCGAGTCCATTCCAACGGGTACAGAATACCCGCGAATTACGTACGATATAGTGGTTAATAATTTCTTATTAGCGAACAGCGGAGCCGAAAAACTGGCGTATAATTTATTTTTGGGAACATTTTCAACAAAGAATATTTGCTCCACTGCTTCATGCAAGTATTTTCATTGAAATGGGAATCAGCATTACCATACCTTTTCGAAATAGTAAAACCGATAAGACGTTTTTTCCTATCTAGATAAAATCTTGCCCAATCGACATCTGAAGGGATGTACTCAGGATAATTGACTCCAGATGATAATTATAAGAAACTACAGGTTGGACTGATATAAGGATTCTATAGACTCGATGAAGATTCCCCATTCGGGATTCGTTAGTTTTTCGTTCTTTGTCAAGTAATACTGATACTTATAAAGCATTCTTAAGGACTGCCGGAGGGAAGGAGTTTTTACGCACAGGCAGAAAATTATCTCGTACATTTTTATCGCTTGAACTGTATCAAGCCCAGTTGACCACGATTCAGCCATTTCAACTAAAAGGAGTGCGTTTGAATCATGGGCTGCAAAATAAAGAAGTCCTTTGACTGCGATATATGCAAGGGTCTTAACCTCACCACGATCATCCCGATTGTTTACTTGCGGATCATATTGAGTGAGAGGATAAATTTTATCTTCGATCGACTCTCTCAGCATCATTTCAACTCGGGTTAATTCAGAGTCTTTGTGGATGATTATCTGTGGTGGCGTTGCACCCTCTTTGTCTTGGATGAAGGTTTTGATATCCCTAGAAACCAACTCATCTCGGACCGCTTCGTGAATCGCCAGGTTAGGGAATGTCACAAAAATTGGATCCAACCAAAAAGCTTGGAATTTAGAAAACGGGATACCCCTGCTCGAAAGGTTCGGACGATCAGGAGGGATAAGAAAATTTGCATCCAAAGTGATTACTTGGGTCGGATCATTGAACAATGATTCCAAGGAAGGATTCTTCTTTGCAACATCAACTTTCATGATCCTCATCCTCAAAGAAATCACGCAACTCATCTAAGTCATCTTGTGAGACTGAAATCTCATAGCCATAATCGGAAGGACTTTTATCGAATAACCCCAGGGTCCTTGCAAATGCATCCTCGTCGATTAGATTATTTTCGAAGTTTCGCAATATGATCTCTATAGCACTCGGCGAAGATCCGATGGTTTTAGTGGCAGTATTCAGTCTGATAAAATCATCATTCTGGGTTGATTTACCGATTCTAAAATATTCACCATCACGATTGCGTTCATCAATTTGATACAACTCTTCGTACTGTTGCTCAGTTATAGCTTGGATCTCCCATAATCGTTTCACCAACGATCGATATGGAAGCCACCACGTACAATGTAGTCTTGCTATGAAACGAAGCAGGACTTTCATCCGAACCTTCTCAAGTGAATAGGATTTGAATTCTTCGAATACCCGGCGTTTCAGCACATGCTCAGGTAACAAAAATTCGGCGGCAAACCAGTTTGCTTTTGCTTCTACGACATCATCCTCCTGCTCTTCCTGTCGACTCAGATGAGAGCCGGTTTTCGTGAAAAAATGATACAGCTCATGGGCAATCGCAAAGACCTGCTTATCGTAATAGTCGGCGGTATTCAACCCTATGAACACCAGACTCTCCCCTCCCTCCTCAGAGCATAGAATCACTGCAGAGAAGGCTGGCATGTCACATTTCGCTTCAATGGGAATTTCGAGCAGGATAATCTCAAGATTGTCGAGAATCGTATGAATATCGTTCGCTAACGGTGGATCATCAGAGAACCCGAGTGCAAACCGCTTTGATCTGGCTAATGCTCGAATTGACTCAATATCTTGGGTGCTAAGCTTGATTTTCCGATTCATGTTCGAACTTTCTCCTCAGTAGAATCTGCTGACGCAACGCAAACATCATACCAAGCAGAGCATCAACTCCTTCTTTCTCAACCTCATTCATGCTTTCACTACGAAGAGCAATGAAGGAATGTGACCGCTCCTTCTCAACGAACATATCGGTGATATCGAATCCAAGGACATCCGCCAAAGCTTGAAGCTGAATTATTGATGGGGTGAAGTCTTCCCTTTCAATGCGCCCGATCATGATTCGATGAAGTCCTGTACGTTCTCCAAGCTCTGCCTGGGTCAGATTCTTCGTATTTCGCAGTTCGGAAACTGTTTTAGACAGCTTAACTGCGGATAGTATTCTCATTTGCGGGCCTCCTTTATCTTTAGTATACGCTGTTTTAAGAAGAAATGTAACTTATATTTTCAAAAACTTCAAGATATAACCAATAAAGAGTAAAAAATGTAATTTATAATTTCATACATTTGAAAGACCTTCAATTCTAAGTTTGACGGATCATGAAACATACATACATTTGGACATGTTTGTGTCGATGCTAAATAAAAACACTATGACGACGATAAAATCTGATCGTTAAAACAACTTTAAACATGACAACAGTCACAGCCCTAAGATTCTTACAAGAATTAGACCACCTACAGAACACTAGCATACATTTTGCTCCTTTACTGTAGTTGCCTGAGGGCAATCGTGTCATAGACTTTGATATCAAACCCAAGTATATCCATCAACTATTCGCCACCTGCCGATACTTCATCACCACATCAACACCATCCAACTTGATTACTACCCTTTCGACCGCGCATACCAGCGCATCTTAGTCAAATTCCTCAACAGAGCGCCATGGCAATCCCAGAGTCTCAAAGAGGGTCTTCAGAAGCTGATCGACTCTGATCGAACGGTTTTTGCAGGTGCGCTGCTTCCTGTCCCTACGTTTTCTACAGCTATACACCAGATAATCATACTAGGTACCCTTGTACTCGGAGCCGTCATCTTTCCTAGAGGGCAAGCCGCATTCACTGCAGTATACCAACCCATACAGGTAAAGCAATTGCGAGTTCCGGTAGATGCCGACCTTGCGCTCTTGGTCGACCCACTCAAGCCGTGCCTTCACCCTGTATGCACAATAAGTGAACGAGCTTCGGTTTGACAATCTAATTTTTTCACTGTTATTACAGCTTTCACCACCGTAGTGAAAGTGCTATATTTAGTGAAAATACCCTCTAGTAGTATTGCATGTTCCAGTTTCACTATGTATACTGGTTTCACCACCGTGGTGAAAGGGGGCTTTTTAATGAAAGTTGCTTGCACAAATTATGTGAAGGAGTATGAATTACTCCTCACCAGCTTGTTAAAAATCCCTGTGATCGACCGATGCGACCATCTGCGCGACAAGAAAGAGGGTTTCCTCGCATATATCGTCTTCAAGGATGCTTCTACGGTGAACCTTGATGTGACCATCCTGAGCAGGGCATTTCCCTCCATTATCCCTGAAGTCGTCAAAAGACTGAAACATGAAAATATCAACCTTGAAAACAGGTATTCCATAATCATGGCTCCCTACATATCCGCTGAATCGGCAAAGCAATGTGAGAACCTTGGCATCGGGTACCTGGACATGTCGGGGAACTGCAGGTTGCACTTCCGCTCCATCTATGTAAACGATCAAGGACACCCGAATAAGTTTGCTGAGAAACGCACGGCCAAAACCATATTCGATCCTTCATCGAAAGTATCGTCGCTGATCCTTAGAGAAATCATGCGCGATGTAACACATCGGTGGAAGCTGAGCTTCCTGGCAGACACACTGCAATGCAGCATCGGGCAGGTTTCCAAGGTGAAGGACTATCTCTGCGAGCAACTTTGGGCCCGGATGTCTCCAGATGGATTGCACGTACTGGAGGCAAACGCGATCATGTTGGCTTGGAGTGAAGCATATGCGCAGAAGTCGGAATTATTCGAGATGAGGGGTTTCCATACCCTTCTTCCGGTTCCGGAATTTGAGGACAAGATACGCCAGATCAAAACCGATTCAGGAATCGACTGTTATCTCTCCGGTTTCGCGGGTGGGGTCAGGTATGCGCCTGTGGTTCGATACAACAAGATCCATTTGATGGTAAGGGAAAGGGACCTCAATGCTTTTCTGGAGACCGCTGAATGCAAGCAGGTTGACTCCGGTGCAAACGTACAGATCCAAGTGCTTTCCAGCGATGAGCTACTTCATGACGCAAGGCTAATCAAGAACCAACAGGTGGCCTCTCCTGTGCAAGTGTATCTGGACTGTATGCAATTGAAGGGTCGTGGAGAGGAATTAGCCGAGGCCATCCTGGCAAAGGAGATAGATACATGATCAAGGATGAGGATCTGCATAGCAGTTTCGATTATTCTGGAGGTCAGAGGGAAGCCGCCCATAGCATATTAGTCGAACTCTGTTCTCTTTTTGCACAATACCAGGACGACATCCGTATCATCGGTGGATGGGTCCCCGATTTATTATACCCAGACCGGGGACATGTGGGGAGTGTCGATGTCGATATGTTGATCAACCATCGCACACTTCAGGACGAAGGCTACAAAACCATGGCGAGAATCCTTTTGAGTAAAGGATATATGGAACATCCTGACAAATACTTCTCGTTCGTCAAGCGGGTGGTGATAAACGGTGTTCCATTTGATGTCGATGTGGATATCCTTGCCGGCATCTATGGGGGGACAAGAAAGGGAAAACGCAGCCAACATGTCCAAGGACTAAAGGCCATGAAGGCTACAGGTGGGGATTTTGCTTTCAAGTTTGAACCGCGCCAAGTCACATTGGAAGCACCACGACCTGATGGAGCAATTGATGTTGCACGGGTCAACGTTGTCGCTCTCGTCCCGTATTTTGTCATGAAAACTGCTGCTATGGGGAGAGGCAAGGCAAAGGATGCCTACGATCTCTATTTCTTGATCAAGCAATATCCAGGTGGTGCCAGGCAGCTGGCGCTTGAATTCTCAAGTTTTTCCAAAACACCAACAGTTAGTGCAATGAAAGTAAAACTATCGGAGAAATTTGCATCAGTTGATCATGCTGGCCCGGTTGATGTTGCAAACTTCATGGATCTATCGGATGAACAGGAGATCAATTTAATCCGCCGGGATGCTTTCGAACAAGTCCAGGCATTGTTGTCGTCAATCTGATTACCTCACCACATCGATGCCACCTTGCTTTACGACCACCCTTTCGACAGCACCTACCAGTGCATCGGAGTCGAATTCCTCAACAGAGTGCCAGGGCAATCCGAGAGTAAGAGTCGTCAGAATCTGCTCAACCCTAATCGAACGATTGATGCAGTTATGCTGTTTCTGAACCTGTGTTTCATTCAACTGTACATGATTGTCCCAATTTGAAAATCACTCAGTTCTTATAACTTGGTTAAATATTCAAGCATGTATTGTAAGCGTCAAATCACAGACCATATGAAATGATGAGGGCCTCTGCCATGCTAATGGTGGAGGTAATCAATGCAAAAACAGAAATACTACACACTGAACCAACGGGTGGATCATGTGAGAGCTTGTTCACATTGGCGGTCAAAGGGAAAGACATTTATTTCCTATTGCCATACTCATGGTGTTGCCAGATCAACCATGGAATACTGGATGAAGAAATATGGAGAACAGGCATATGAGTGTGGACAATCCTTCGTGAAAGTCCGTGAGGACCGGCCAGCACCTCATGTTCCGTATCGCAGTTGTTCTCTGACAGTGAATTTCGGAGCTGTTGCTATCGAATTACCGGCAGCTCACAGCAATGAAGATTTGAGACGTATTCTTCTTACCTTGAAGGAGGTCATCTGATGGTACTTCAGTGGAACACCTACAGTTATTTCATCAGGCCTGGCAAGACCGACATGAGAAAAAAGGCTCATACACTCTCAATGCTTATTGAGAGTGAGATGGAGATGAATCCCTTTGAGAAGAGCGTGTATCTGTTCTGCAGTGGGACGAAAAGAATATTGAAGGTCATCGTATGGGACGGTAACGGGTTCTGGGAGATGACCAAACGCCTCGAGAGCAGAGGGACCTTTGCCTGGCCATCAAGCAGAGAGGAAGCTCTGAAGGTTTCACTGAACGAGATTCGTCTTATGCTGAAGGGAGGTGACCCATGGAGATCTCTTCCTGTAGAAAACCCGCAGAAAGTCAGCTGAGAATACGTATTTTCTGTTAAATAACCCCTTATTCAATTGACATTTATCTTGTTTCATGGTAATGTTTTACCATGAGTAAAGACCTGACGGAACAGCTGAAAAATATGGATCGATCCGCCCTTGAGGCGGCTCTTTCTGCCGCTCTTCAAGATCAGGCAAATACGAAGAAAGAACTCGATACTACTCAGAAAGAGCTTGATACAACCCGTCAGGAACTTGGGGCTTCAAAACTTGAACTTGCCGGTGCTCAGGTAGCACTGGGTTCAACTGAAACAAAACTCGATAAGACCCAGAAACGACTTGATGAAGCACTGCTTGAGATCGAGCTGCTCAAGGATCTGTATCGTCTCAAGAGTCGGCTTGCATTCGTTCCCTCTACAGAGCAACTCTCATTGCTCTTTGATGAAACGGAAGTATTGTCTGAGGAGCTCACTGAAGAGCAGGAAGAGATGATTCAGATTCCTACTCATGAGCGTAGAAAGAACAAAAAACATGATCTTACCACGCTGCCTGCCGATACTCCTGTCGAACATGAGTTTCATTATGGCGATGAGGATAGTGAATCCTGCGAGCGCTGTGAGTTTCCCATGGTTCCGGGGGAAGACAGAGTCGTGTACCAGGCAGTAGTGGTTCCCAAGTCGTACACCCTGGTGGCTCATCATTACAGGACCTGGAAATGTAATGTCTGTGAAGCTGATGAGGGTGAGCAGAACATCATCACTCAATGGGAGAATAAAGAAACCGATACTCTGATTGCTTCATCTTCCCTGGTAGCGGATTGCGCGGTGAGAAAGTATGCAGATGGGCTTCCTTTGTATCGTCAGGAAGCAATATTCCGACGGGAAGGGCTGGCAGTCTCCCGCCAGACGATAAGTAACTGGCTGCTGACTTACATGAGGTTATTAACTCCGTTGCGTCAGCAGTTTGAAAAGCACATGATGAATTCCCCACTAATCAATCAGGATGAGACTCCTGTGAAGGTGATTCATTTGCCAGAACCTGCAACCTCGAAATCGACGTTCATGTTTGTACAGGTAGGAACCTCATTCTTAGATGATGATGAACGCCGTATAGCTCTGTACTCCTACATCCGTAACAGGAAGAAGGATACTCTCGATTCATTTACTCGTGATTACACCGGATATGTGATGACTGATGGGCTGAAGGGCTACCTGTCGATAGACAAACATCTGAACTGCTGGGTTCATGCTCAGCGTGGATTTAAGAATTTTGTGAAGACGAACAAGAAAGCAGTAGGGGCTTTAAAGTTCATTTCTGTCATAAACAGACTGTTCCAGATAGAGAAGAGTACCCGTCGAAAGTATGATGACAGGAATCAGTTCCTCATTCAACGGAAAAAACTTGCCTCTGAAGTATTTGATGATCTGAAAGCTCTTATGGATGAGACAAGAACTCAGTATGCTACAAGATCTCCGATGGGGACAGCGATAGAGTACCTGTACACCTACTGGGATTCGCTGATCAACTATGTGGAATGCTATGAAGCGACACCTGAAAATAACATTGCCGAGAATGCGATCAGGCCGTACGTTGTGGGACGTAAAGCATGGTTATTCAGTAATACCGAAGGCGGAGCTGAAGCATCAGCGTTCTACTACAGCATGATTGAAACGGCGAAGCTGAATGGGATCAATGTTGCTGATTACATGTGGTACTGCCTCGATGAAGCTCCTCGATGTAAAACCGAAACAGATTGGGAACGCCTGCTGCCCTGGAACATGGATACCGGTAGAGTTTCCGAACTTAAAAAACGGCGGTCCTCAGCAGCACCTGATCCTGCCAGAACTGAACCCTACGTGCTCAGAGGTGCTCACTGACCTAAAGTCAGCTCGGCGTCAGCCGATTTGACGCTTACGTTGTTCGGTTATTGGACCATTAGATGGTGCATCACCGGATGATCCCTTCGAAGAAGCTTGGATTGACAGCCATGTCGATCGTATCGTGGCATTTGTCGATACCCTTGAGTTTCATATCAAGACCAACGAAGTGCTGACCTCACCGTGGAAGAACACAGCCAA
>JAAYDK010000236.1 GCA_012729295.1 Spirochaetales bacterium
CCGGCGGAGCGCGCATGATCGTGATTAGTAAGAAACGGTGCATCGATGGCAGATTCCGGCAGTTGTTCATACCAACGTCCGAGACTGGCACTAAGCTCGGCCCCCTTGCCAGAACGTACCGAGGTTATAAGGAGACCGGTACTCTGAGAAAACGGAAAGTTGAACAAACTCGGAATCCCGCTTTGATACAAATCAAGAATAGTCTGACCGTCCGACCAAGCTTCGCCGACTAGGTACACATCGTGATCGTAGGCTCGTAGTTCATCGTTCAGCCACTGTAGAAATTCCACGTTTTTTGCAGTATTCCCACTAAAGAACCAAGCTACCGCATCGAGTCTGAATCCATCAGCTCCGGCATCCAGCCAGAATTTACATATCTTCAGAATTTCCTCTCTGAGTTGCACAGTATCTAAATTCAAATCGGGCATTGAAGATGTGAAGCGCCCTTCGTAGTAATCTGAAGGGCCCGCCTGGTGATAGCCAGATGCAAAATCGGACCGGAAATGATAGTAATTTCGGTAGATCGGATCTCCTGAAACTGCAGATAGGAACCACGGATGCTGATCGGAGGTATGGTTGATCGGTAAATCAATTATTAGTTTTACGTTCTGCTGATTACACCGATCTGCCAATGCGACAAAATCATCCATTGTTCCATAAACGGGATCGACTTGATAATAATCCGTTACATCATACTTATGGTAGGAAGGGCTACTCATCAGCGGCATTAGCCAAATGCCGCTGATTTCCAAAGATGGCTTTTCCCCGTTTGAATTCAAGTAGTCGAATTTCTGAAGAATTCCTTTCAGATCTCCGATTCCGTCACCGTCAGAGTCATAAAAGCTCGCGATGAAAATTTCGTAAAACACACGATAATTGTCATCCATCTGCACAACCGCACTGGTTGATGTACACGATACGAATACTACAGTCGAGACTATCATGATAATCAACCATCTGAGACTACCCTTTCGTTGAACCACCGGTCACTCCCTCGACATAATACTTCTGGAAGAAGATGAACAAAATTGTAATAGGAATCGAAACGATTACTGCTCCCGCACAGAATCGGGTGAAATACTCGTAGATATTCTCTCGTTCCAGCATTCTGAACAGACCAACTGCAAGCGTGTACTTGTTGTAATTGTCTTTCATGATGACCGATGCGAATATGAAATCCATCCAGGGAGCGAGAAACGATGTCAGTGCAGTGTAGATGACAATCGGTTTCGTAAGCGGTAGCGTGATGCGCCAGAATATCTGGTTGCGTGTTGCTCCGTCGATGGTCGCCGCTTCGTCCATCGCTTTGGGAATCGTATCGAAGAATCCCTTGGCGATGAAATACGAAAGGCTCGCACCCGAAGAATAGACAAGTACTAGCGAAATGTGCGACTGGTACAGTCCGATGGCCTTGAGAATATGATATACGGCAATCATCGTCATGAAACCGGGGAACATATTCAGGATCAAACCGATATTCATGAACATCTTGCGACTCTTAAAACGCAGGCGACTGAATGTATAGCTAATCATCAATACGAGCATCGTAGCGAAAATACAGGTGAAGATTGCCACGACGAGCGTGTTTACAAACCATAGCGGATAGTTAAACTGGTCCGTTTCGGTAAAAAGCCTGATGTAGTTGTCGAACGTATATCCCTGCGGAAGCACCGTCGTAATCCAGGCGCCCTTCTCTTTTTGAAACGACCGTATCACCAACCAGACGATGGGAATCAGCCATATCACGCTCATGACCGACAGAATTGTATAGATGATGCCGTTGGAAATCCGCCGAGATCGTAATGTGGTAGTGCTCATTGGAATTCCTCCTCGCGCTTGGCCGATGCCGAATAGTTGTAGACAATCAGCGACATCGATGCCGATACGATAAACACCAGGATACCGATGACCGATGCCAGATTATAATCCTGATAGGTAACGGTGAGTTTGTACAGCCACGTAACCAGCAAATCGGTTTCTCCTGCCTGATAGAGCCATACCGACTTCGGGTCTCCCTGGGTTAATAGATAGATGACGTTGAAATTGTTAAAGTTTCCCACAAACTGAGTGATAAGGTACGGAGTCGTGACGAACAGCATGTACGGCATGGTAATCTTGAAAAATGTTCGCAAGGTTCCCGCACCGTCGATTCGTGCGCTCTCGTAGAGCTCGGCCGGAATATTCATCAAGATTACCGAAGTGATGAGCATCGTATAAGGAATGCCGACCCAAAGATTGATGATGATGACCATGATCCGAGCAGTCGTTCCATTGGTAAGAAACGGAACCGGAGCAAATCCGAGATTCTGCAGTATCAAGTTAACCGGTCCGCTATCCCCGAACAGACGACTCATCAGCAGTAGACTGACGAATTGCGGCACCGCAATCGTAATGACGAACATTGTCCGCCATACCTTTTTGCCCTTGATACCTTTCTTATTAATCATGAGAGCGAGCACCAACCCTAAGATGTAATTGAGGAATGTGGCACTGATAGCCCAAATAACATCCCATCGAAACAGGTAGAAAAATGTTTTCGATTTGGTTGCGCTTTCACCGAAGATGTCCTTAAAATTCTGCAGACCAACCCAGGTAAACAGATTTCCGGGGGGCTGGTGGTTCATATCATAATTAGTAAACGCAATCAATATCATGAAAAGCAGCGGTATGACGACAAACGCAAAAGCCATAATGGTTGGCGCAATCAGTAAAGTAGTGTGATACCGTTCGTCCAGCAGCGAGTGCATTTCCTGTTTGAACGGATTAAGTGGGATGCCTTCCTTATGGGCTCGATCAGCCTTCCAGCAAGCCTTTACGTTTTGTACCCAGATGACGATAAATGCGAGCATGACGACTAACGTGAACACGCTGTACAGCAGAATCAACATCGAGTTGTCGGCCGGATTATACATGATGATGCCGGTAACGGGATCTATAAATTCAGTTTCCGCATTCACTCCCAGCGTACCGAGGTCTTTCAGATAGTTCCATCCGAACTGGACGAAGAACAGAATAAAAAGCACTTGGGTAGCAAAAAACAGGAGGCCTTTTACTATCTGTTTGCGGATTATCAGGGCCAGTCCCATGATGATAAAGGAAAGTTTGGTAAACACATCGCCGTTGGCGAAGATTTCGGTACCGCGCGCGAAGGCACGAGCGGCACCTCGCACTACACGGATGAAAAACTTACCCAGTCTTATCAACAACGATACCAAACCGGAAGGAATATGCTTCATCTTCTCGGCAATATTGTACCAAAACAACTGGAAAGGATTCATCAGGTTTCGATTATGCTGTTTCATAAACGACCTACTTGACAGACAAAGCGCGAAGGGGGCGATAATTATCCACCCCCTTCTTTACTCACGCATCAATTGTTATTGAACAATCTGTGCAACCATTGCATCGAGCTGATCTTTGATGCTCTTCGAATAGTCCTTGGCTTCCATGAGCGCGCCAAATGCTTCGGCGGGTGCCCAATAGTTGCCTAATACATCGTTTTGCGATACGGCATATGCGCTCTGTTGCGCTAAAGCGGCCAATTCGGGAGCCGCAAGCACATCAGGAGACTTTGCCACGTTGGTGTTCGAAGGTCCAAGACCGCGAACCTGGAAACGCTTGAGCTGATTTTGTTCGTTGGTCAACCATGCGGCAAGGCTCAGAGCATCGACCGGGTATTTTGTGAGCTTATTGACACCGACGAGCTTATAACCTGCAAACGAACTCATCTGGACCTGCTTGCCGGCTAGCGTAAAGGTCGGGAGCTTGGATGCTGCATAATTTGCACCGAGCTTCTCTTTCATTGCTTTGGCATTCCAGGTTCCGCTCACTCCAGCGGCTATCACGGTACCCATACCACCGGTCAGTACTGCATCATCTCCGGTCAGAAATGCGGGATGTGCGGCAAAAGCCTTGATGGCCTCACCTACTGCGACACCATTGGCATTATTGAAATCGGTAACCTGCTTGCCGTTTGCATCGATGCCGAGCGTACCGCCGCCACCGAGGAAGAACGAAGCAATGTACCAGCCGTTAGATACATCCATAAATACTTTCTTACCGGCCTTTTGAGCAGCAGCAAGAATTCCGTCGAGGGTTTTCAGAGATTCGGCATCGATTACGCTCTTATCGTAGTACAAGAAGTATCCGTTATCTGCGGTCATCGGGAACGCATAGAGCTTGCCGTTGAGCGTAGCCGATCCAATCGATCCTTCTCCGTTGTCTTTCATTGCATTTTCTTTGTAGATACCAGAAAGCTCGTAAAGAGCACCGGCTCCTACGAGATCTTTGAGCTGGTCGTTTGCAAATGCAAATACGTCGGCGGCTGCTTCCGGATCTTCAAGATAGCGGCTTTTTGCATCGGGTTCGCCGACTACGCCAAACTCGATTTCATACACTTTTCCGGTATTGGCGGCTTTGAATTCTTCAACCATTTCTTTCAAAAGTGCCTGATCTTCCTGCGAGCCCCAGACTTTCAGCTTGACCGTCTCAACCGGTGCTTCAGCTTGTCCACCAGCAAACAACATGCCGAATCCCACCAGGGCAATCAGCATCATGACAATAATTTTTTTCATTATTTCCTCCCATAGTTTTCCATGTGGTTTCCCCACACATAGAACATAACACCAACCTTATTTGTAGTCAAAGCAAATTAGATTATAGGTCAAATTTATATTTTTTATTAATATGAAAAGACTTGCCTTGTAAGTAGCATACTGCCTGTTGTCTTTTGGGTGACTTAATCACGCTTGATAAAAAGTAGCCGGTATTCAGTAAATCAATTCTTCTCTTTATTCCAACCTGTTTCAAAATCATACTTCTCACATATCGATTCTGAAAAGCAATGTTCTAAAAATGCATTATTTTTCTATCAAATTTGAATATATATCAGTTTAATCATCCTTATATATCAGGATGATTTACGAGTTATGCTTGACACTTTGTGAAAAGCGGGGTTAGCTAATTGTAGGCATAACATTTATTGCGGTAAACACAGTGTCGCGATTGCGAAGGAAGGTATTTCAGATGAAAAAAATTGCAGTGGCTAGTGAAGGCAGCAGAGTCAGTGATCATTTTGGTTTATGTAAGGATTTTATGATTTACAGCGTAGATGGTGCCCGAATAAATCATGTAGAAATGATTGCTAATCCAGGACACAAGCCATGCGAATTACCCGAATTTGTCGAAACAACTGGAGCTACTACCCTAATCACCGGAAGCATGGGGAAAGCTGCCGCCGAGAATTTTCACAGAATGGGAATCGAGGTAATTCTCGGTGTCAAAGGTGAATCGGAACAAGCCGTACAGACCTACCTGAAAGGAGAGCTCGAATCGTCTGGTAACATATGCGATTCCTGGATCTGCGAATTCTTTGAAAACTGATCGAGATTCCCGTACTCTCTTTTTAAGCATACAGAATGCATGCTGTCCTATTGACAGCTCTTATATCATACCCTAGTCTGAAGTTATGTTTTTTAGAAAGATCGGTGATATTTTACATGTGCGTACGAGTGTCTTGTTGAAGACAGCGGCGGCAGTTTGTCTGGCAATCACCCTGCTGACGATGCTTTCCTGCGCACACGTCGTTGCTTCCGAAGGGTATATCGTTACTTCTTTTTCATCGACTGCATCAGAAGGACCGGCTACATTGGTCGAGCTGGACAGCACGTCCAGCCAAACTGAAGACGTTGGATATCAGACAGAACTTCAGAAAGATACCGTCATCGTAACGACCGATTGACAATTTCACATCACGATGCGGTCCTTTCCCTGTTGTTTTGCCGCCAACAGCGAATTATCTGCGTGCAGAACCAGCTCGTTACGAGTAACGCCATGCTTATTTGCTATTGCCAGACCAAGCGAAACGGCAATTGGTTCAAGTGACACCCCCAGGTACATTACCTTCAACAGCTTGATTTCTTCGCGAATCTTTTCAGCTGTCTTAAATAATGCTATTTCATCAGATTCGCTTAGGATTATTGCAAATTCGTCCCCGCCGTAACGGCATACGATATCCGTCATTCGCAAATGGCCGAGAAGAAACGTAGAAATACCGCGTAGTACTTCGTCACCCGCATCGTGTCCGTGCCGATCTTTGTACTGTTTAAAATTATCAACATCGAGCAGCATTAAGCCGAGCGAAGTTTTTTTCAATGCCGCCTTTTGCAGACTCTGGTCCAGCGTGGCATCGAAATATCTCCGATTGAACAACCCGGTAATATGGTCTTTTATCGCACTCTTCTGCAGACGGCTTACCTGTGCTCTGATGAGATAATTCACTGCG
>JAAYDK010000025.1 GCA_012729295.1 Spirochaetales bacterium
CTTTGTTTTCTTCATTTTGTCAATCAGGAGTTCGGTCATCTCGATATCATCCATCGGATTGATGGCATTTCTCAACGCCCAGATCTTAGCGTTTTCTTCCGCCGTCAATAATAAGTCTTCACGGCGCGTACCTGATTTCTTAATGTTGAGTGCAGGAAACAAACGGCGTTCAGACATTCTCCTGTCGAGTACGATTTCATTATTTCCGGTTCCCTTGAACTCTTCGAATATTACTTCGTCCATTCTGGACCCAGTCTCGATCAGGGCTGAGGCAATAATCGTAAGACTTCCACCGTGCTCGATATTTCTTGCTGCTCCTAAAAATCTTTTTGGCTTGTGCAGTGCGTTAGAATCGACACCTCCCGAAAGAATCTTCCCTGAAGCTGGGACTGTCTGGTTATAGGCTCTGGCCAGACGTGTAATATTATCGAGAAGAATTACTACATCGCGCTTGTGCTCGACTAACCGTTTAGCTTTCTCGATTACCATTTCTGCAACCGATACGTGTCGGGTAGCCTGCTCGTCAAAGGTCGAGGCGATAACTTCTCCGTGAACCGTACGACGCATATCGGTGACTTCTTCGGGCCGTTCGTCAATCAACAGCACCATAAGGTAGACCTCGGGATGATTGGCGCTGATGGCATTGGCGATCTTTTGCATAAGGATCGTCTTACCGGCTCGGGGAGGAGCAACGATAAGCGACCGCTGACCTTTTCCGATCGGACAAAACAAGTTGATGATACGGGTCGAGATGTCTCCTTCCTCCGTTTCAAGATTCAATCTGACATCCGGATACAGCGGCGTAAGACTGTCGAACGAGACTCTTGTCTTTGCTACTGCAGGTGTGTCGTAGTTGATTGTTTGAACACGCATCATTGCAAAAAATCGTTCGGCATCTCTGGGGGACCTGATTTGTCCCTCGACCGTATCTCCGGTTTTAAGATTAAACAGTTTTATCTGGGACGGAGAGATGTAAATGTCTTCTGGTCCGCTCAGATAATTATTTTGCGGAGAGCGAAGGAATCCATACCCGTCCGGGAGTATTTCGAGCGACCCGTAGGCAAAAATGACCCCTTTGGATGCGGTATGTGCTTTCAGAATCTCAACGATGATTTCCTGTTTTTTCAAATCCTGAAGAAAATCTTCACTCAATCCGTACTCGGCTGCTTTCTGACGCAATGCATGCATATTCATCATCGACAGATCGTTGACCGTGATACGCGGAGCATCGGGATTCTCTTCCAATTGGTCAACGGGAATTTCTTCTACTTGGGGGAACTGGTTCTTGTTCGGACTACGCTGCTGGTAGTTGTTCTTCTGGTGCTGCTTCTGTCGGTTATTACGTTGATTCGCATTGTGATTCTGCTGGTTTCTCTGCCGGTTGCCGTATTGAGACTGTCCGATAGTTTTCGGTTGGGCGGAATTGATAACATTGCCGTTCGACGGTGACGGGGCGGGAGAAACGACAACCGCCGGTTCGCTTGCTGCAGCCACACTAGGTTCGCTCTTAGGTTTTTCTTCCTGAACGGGTGGTATAGAGATCTCTTTCGGATTATCCACCACTGCTGCAGGTTCTTTCACTTGTTCCTTAGCGGCTCGCGGAGGACGTCCTCTCCGTTTTTTTACCGGCTGTTGGGGTTCTTCAACCTGAACAGGCGAATTTTCGACAACCAGCTGGGGCTGTTCGACCAATGTAGCAACTATCGGCTCGGAAGGAACCTTGTCACTTTGTTTTACCTTCACCACAACTTGCTGGGCAGAGGACTCGAGTACCCGGCGACGGATAATCCGTCTTGGGCTTTTACGCTCTTGTGATGTCTCCACCACAACCGGTTGCGGAGTATCGAACAACTCCGGACCTTGTTCATATTCAGATGTCATTGAAAATCTCCAAACGTCGCAACGAATGCGATCTGGTATGTGCTAAAACAAAAATGCCGTATGGTTTTGTATGAATACGCAGGAACACCCGCTTTGAAAAATAGAAACAATACAGTTTGTCCTGCAGGATACATTAAATATATTGCCAGCTTCGCACCCTGTCAAGCAAATCGATACCGTTCAGGTAACTGAAAGCTAACAAACAAGCGGCAACCGCAGCTCTTCTACGTACAGAAGCCCGTCCGAACGAACTAATTTTAACTTTTACAGATACCACCGGCTGCGTTTTTGAGGCAAAACCAAACCAAATTAATCCGACAGGTTTCTCATCGGTACCGCCGTCTGGACCCGCAATGCCCGAAATAGCAATCGCACAATCGCTATCCGATTGTCTGCGGATTCCCTCGGCCATCGCTTCGACACAGCGGGCGGAGACTGCTCCGTCGGTATCGATAATAGATTTATCCACGTGCAGCATGTCCATCTTTGCATCGTTGGCGTAGCTGACCGCACTCCCCCAGAACCACTTGGAACTGCCAGGTCGATCGGTAAGTAATTTCGAAACCAAACCACCGGTACACGATTCGGCACAGCTGATTGTCAGATGATGGTCTTCAAGGTAACGCGAGAGGATGTCTACTGCTTCAAGATCGCCTTCTTCGACCAAACCGATTCCTACAATCGCCTCGATATGCTGCTTCATCGACAATCTGCGTTCTTTGCTGCCTCCTGAGATATAGAGACTGATTCGGTATTCCTGGACTCTTGTTCCCCACTGAAGTCCTTCCTCGGCACCGAGGGCACAAGCTTCTTCTAGTTTGGACTCGGGGATTAAAAAAGTGGAAAATTCATCGCGTTCGTAATCCTGATGTCCCGACAAAAGCGCTAACTCCGGCAACACGCGTTTATAAAACATCTCGTGCATTTCAACCGGAGGCCCTGGCATCGCATAGCACAGAATCTCGCATTTCTTTTCGTTCTTTTCAAACGGAATTATACCGGTAAAGCCAGGAGCGGTACCTTTGGGATTAATAATCGGCCTAAATCCCTTAGGGAAGTAAACCTGTCTGCTGTTCGAACCATTGATTCTATCACCGATACGTTTGTACAAATCCTGATAGGACTGTTCGTCTTTCACTAGTTCTACTTGCGCAATCGACGCTACAAGCGAGCGAGTCATGTCGTCGCTGGTAGGTCCGAGACCACCGGTTAGGATAACGATGTCGCTTTCCTGAAGGCATTGTCGTAATACGGTACCGAGCGTACCATCGTCGGGAACGATGACGATTCTGTTGACATGATAGCCGAGATGAGTCAACTCATTGGCCATCAGCTGGCCGTGCCGGTCGGCTATGATTCCGCGAGTCAGTTCAGTACCGATAATAAAAAGCGAGACATTCGTATAATCCATGATTTGTTACTACTTCTTTTGTTTCGCACGAATATGATAGAGGAGAGCTCGTACGGCTCCGATTGCTAAAAGTCCGAATGAGAGATAAATCGTCACAAAGGCAAACCAATCGTCATGTCGAGTATAAAGCGTATCGTCCTCGTTGGTGAAGACCGGCACATCATATATCTTCCATCCCTTCGTGAACGGCTTCATCGGGTCGACGATCTTTCCACTCGGTTCGATGACGCACGTCATGCCCGAGTTTGTGCCCCGTACCGTAGTTTTCTTAGTCTCGACGGATCTGAATACCGCCATGGCAAGATGCTGCATTTCCGCCGATACGGCTCCGGACCAGCTATCGTTCGTCATGTTGACAATCACGTCTGCCCCGTTGCGGACGAATCCGGCAGTCAGATACCCGAACACGTCCTCGAAGCAGATCGGAGTCGAAAATGTAACGCCCGAATCGGTTTCGAACACGACAGGATCATATCCGGTTTCCCACCAATTATAATCGTTGGCAAGGAGAAGATTATATAGCCAGGGCATCTGCTTCTCATACGGAAAGTGTTCGGTAAACGGTACGAGATGCTGTTTTCGGTAGGTCTCTTTTATCTCTCCGTTTTCAAACATGATAACCGTATTGTAGTCTTTTCGGTTCCAGCTTCCGTCTTCATTAAGCGGAGGCTTGCTTTCGTCCTTCACTAAACCTTCAGGATTCCCCGTGAGTAAGGGAACGGGCAGTGATTTACCGAACGCCACAAACTCGTCGACCAGTTTGCCCGTCTCTTCATCAGTCTTATAAGTCGTATGCCAGTATACCGAAGGAACGAACGCAGTCTCAGACCATATGATCATATCCGGTTTTTCCTGCAGTGCCTGAAGGCTCATTGTTCTGAGGTTATTGAAATTGCGCTTATACGTCTCATACCCGCCTTTCCAAGAATCCGCCGAATGCTGAACCGTTGCGACACGCCAGATTTTGTCGGGAACCTCTCTATTCCAGATCCCGAGCATTACGAAACCGTAGATAAACGTAGCAAGCAATACGACGCCATACGGAATAATCGTGTATAGATATGATCGAATGAACGACTGAAACGATTCTCGCTTGCCGGCAATCACATCACCGACATACCTGCCGACCAGCGTCTGGGGCACCATCATGATGAGATTGATGATCCAGATTCCTCCGAGATCGGCGATTTGAATAAAAGGAAGAAATTGATACGCGCTGTAGGCAACCGTACCGTACGGATATCCCGCAAACCAGGTTTGGCCGAGATAGGTATATGCTGTCCAAATAATTGCCTGAACAAGGTATCCGTGTCGTTTAAAAAGTTTATCGGCTGCTTTGAGGGCAGGGAACAACGCAATCATCTCCCCGCCTTTGATTATGGGTACAATCAGGATAGCCAGCGGATGAAACGTGGAAAGCCAATAGTTGAAACAGGTATAGAATGTAAATCCAAACAAGAACCCGTATATCGGAACAGCAGGCCAGCTGGTGTTCCGTATCACGGCGAATAAGGGGATGAGTGCAAAAAAACCAAGAACCCCCAATCCCTTCTCAGATAAAAATCCAGGAAATGCGAATGAGAATACTACTGCTGTGGTAATAAGGAGAATGACCTCAAATCCGTATGATTTAAGGCCTCTCTTCTCATATAGATTCACGGATGTTTAGTTCTTCTCTTGTCGAAGGTTCCAGACAAAATCCTTCAGCTCTTTACCGGGACGGAAAATCGCCACACCGTGAGTATCGACTGCAACAAGATCGCCTGTCTTGGGATTGCGTGCTTTTTCTCGACCCTTGCGTGTACGTACTTCAAAAGTTCCGAAACCGCGCAACTCGATTACGCGGTCCTGTTCAAGACCACTTTTGACTTCTTCAAAAAATTCGTCGATGATTTTATGGATATCGGGTTTGTTCAAATTATCGTACTTTTGTTGGATATTCTCAATAATTTCAGCTTTGGTAAGTTTTTGCGTTCCCATAGATAGCTCTCCTATTAATTATAGTGTTTGTGCAGGTTTCTGCAAGGCATTGTATTGAGCATACAGCCTGGATTTCTTCCGAGATACTGTGTTTCTATGTAAAACACCCTTGCTGCTGGCCGTGTCAAGCAATTTGACGGCGACCTCAAGCTTCTCTTTTGCGAGAACAGAATCATTTGCAAGAGCTGCAGACTGAAATTTTTTGACTGCCGTACGAACAGCGCTCTTGGTTTCTCGATTCCTCATTCTTCTTTTTTCACTCTGGCGCTCTCTCTTCGCCGCGGAACTGCTATTGAACACCTAAATACCTCCAAAATAAAGACAACTACATGTGTTGATGTCGTATATCAGTGATGTGTTAACTGACGGATACACACCATATCATACGGAATAAAATGGGTCAATATAATCATTTGTATCAGATAGACAAAATTTCATCTAGATATTGCTTCTCTATCTCCCAACGATTCGATTCCTCGCTATATTCCATACGTTCGAATGGAACAGAAAGAAATCGGCCTTCAGGACCAATGAGCGTGATTTTACGTGACAGGATGTTGACTTCGGCAACTTTCATCAAGTCCTGACGAACTTTCATTCTGCTTCCTTCCGGCGGAAGTTTTTGTTTCTCCTCATAATAAAAATCGTATTCATACGAAAGACAGCACAATAATCTTCCGCACGGCCCCGATATCTTAGTCGAATTAAGCGAAAGATTTTGTTCTTTTGCCATCTTAATCGAAACTGGATTCAGCTTGTCGGTTACGCAGTGACAGCAAAAATCACGACCACATACTGCCAGCCCTCCCAAGACCCTCGATTCGTCGCGAACTCCGATTTGCCTGAGTTCGATACGGACTTTAAAGACCGAAACCAAATCTTTCACTAATTCTCTAAAATCGACACGATTTGCCGCGGTGAAGAAAAAAATGATCTTCGGTTCACCAAAAAGATAGTGAGCGGTCACTAGCTTCATGTCCAAAGCATGATACTGGACCTTTTCACGACAGATATGGAGTGCTTCTTCCTCCATCTGTGAATACTCTCGAACTCTGCGCTCATCGTCTTCGCTTGCCACCCGCTCAATCCACTCGATATCCCCGTCTATCTCGACCAGCTCATCATGAAGGTCAAAACAACCACCGCAAGCCGGTTGTCCGACTTCTACTACATTTAATTCCAAAGACAATTCGTTAGGCTGGGGCATCTCTTCTAAAAGACCAAAATCCTTAGGATCGCCGGCTGCAAGTAAATCGTCGTTAGGTTCAAATGACTCGACTGGCTCCAGCACATGCAGGCAAGCCCCGTGCGGATCAGTCGATCCCGGACTATAATCGGAAAACGAATGTGCGCTACCGACTACCATACAGTAATCAAGACCGTAACGAGTGGGTGCGATGACCTTTGTTCCCCGCTTCAATTTTGTATGCGACGCACAAATTGAAATTTCGTTGGAGGATGGATTTCGTACTAGATATACATATCCGCGAACGATCTCGAAATCTGATTCTCCCTGTTTTTTATGATTAGAATCCTGTATATGATTAGAATTTTTCATTATACTCCTATCTGCTTGATGTGAAAAATATTACATGGAAAAAAGCATGCCACTAAACTAGCATGAAGAACGCTTAATGTCAAATATAAATGTGCCTTGACGGCACTAGGGGTTCATGGTATCTTCATACATAGTCTAGAACAGAATGTATCTCTAATCACTATTGGGAATCAACATGCATCTATTTGATACTCACGCGCACATTGGTCTGATTCATGAGGACCAGATAGAACAACTACTCATTATTCAGCAAGCGAAGCGAAAAAATGTCGCCCATATCGTGAGCATTTGTAATAGTCTGATGGATTTTCCCAGATTATATGAGAATCTCAAAACTGCTTCCAGCGTATATCATGCGGTAGGAGTATCTCCTTCTGAAGTTGCACATCCGGGACAAGATTGGGAGCATAAGATTGTCGAATATGCGAAATGGGAACGGGTCATTGCAATTGGAGAGACCGGATTGGATTATTACCGTGATTATGGGGACAAAGGTTCGCAGGTAGAGTTGTTTATCAAACAGCTCGATATTGCTAGAACACTCAGTCTGCCTGTCATCATCCATAACAGAGAAGCCGGACGCGATATTCTCGATATTCTTCACAACCGACTTAGCGATGCCGGTGGGATCCTTCATTGTTATTCAATGGATTGGCCGTATGCAAAAATGGCATTGGATATGCCTTTGTACTTTTCGTTTGCAGGAAACATCACGTATCGAAACGTGAAACATCTACACGACACGATTGCAAATCTACCAGACGACCGTATCCTGATTGAATCCGAGAGTCCGTTTATGGTTCCTGCATCCTATAAGGGTAAGCGCAATAAACCAGCCTATCTCGTAGAGACTGCCCAGGCGATTGCCGATATCCGCGGCATTACGCTAGAAGGGGTTACAGACTTCCTATATCGAAACAGTCTACGGGCGTTTCATCTCGAAAAGGATGTGTAATAATTCTAAATGAACTCGACTCATCATATTCAATCCTTGTGGCATCCGGTACAGATCGGCAGCCTCACGATACCCGGGAACGTGTTTCTTGCTCCGCTTGCAGGGTATACCGACCGTGCTTTTCGTTCGATATGTATTGATTACGGAGCGGCCCTCACCTATTCTGAAATGGTGAGTGCCGAAGGCGTTGCCCGAAAAGGAGCGAACAGCCTGCAATTAATGGAGCGGTCTGAAAACGAGCGTCTGTTTGCCATCCAGCTGTTTATGCCTGATGCCGAAGTTGTACGAAGGGCTCTTCCTACCGTATTACAGTTCAATCCCTCTATTATCGATATCAATTGCGGCTGCCCCGTTCCGAAGGTCATAAAGACCGGAGCTGGTTCAAGCTTGTTGCGACATCCTGAAAAAATCTATGATATCGTGCAGACAATCGTCGATTCCTGCACCGTTCCCGTATCGATAAAAATTCGAACCGGTTGGGATGCCGATTCGATTAATTGGAAGGACACGGTCGATGCTGCCCTTCGGGCGGGCGTTTCGATGATTACCATGCATGCGCGGACAAAAGCCATGGGATATTCAGGAACCGCCGACTGGCAATCGTTAGCTGATTTGAAACGCTACATAGTAACTTTAGGAAGCAATATTCCGATATTTGGCTCTGGCGACCTGTATACTGCTCAAGA
>JAAYDK010000237.1 GCA_012729295.1 Spirochaetales bacterium
GGAAAACGTAAAATCTGTTACTGCGGGTTGGTACCATGTGCTTGTCATCGATCAGAATGACAATCTTATTACCATGGGGTATAACGGCAACGGACAGCTGGGAGCGGGAATGCCGCAATGGGCGACCGGACCACATGTCATAGATCTATGAAACAACTGGAAGGGGCTGTTGTCCTGATAACCGGCGGCAACAAAGGAATCGGATTACAAAGCGCTCTTGCATTCGGGCAGCTCGGATGCCGGATCTATATTTGCGGCAGAGATTCGCATGCACTCGAGTGCGCGCTCGACATGCTTCACAAAGCCGGATGTACGGCTTTTGCCATTCAGACCGACGTAAGCGATAGCGAGCAATGCCGGACACTGATAGAAACAATCGACCAAGCCGAAAGAAGACTCGATATTTTGATTAACAATGCAGGGATGTCGATGCGGGGAACTATCGAGTCGACCGAAGTCTCAGTGATTCGGCGTATGATCGAGATCAATTATCTCGGTGCGTGTTATCTCACCCACTACTCGATTCCCCTTATCAAACGCTCTCAAGGCAGTATCATCTTCATTTCTAGCCTTACGGCTCTTCACGGATTGCCCAACGTGGGTCCGTACGGAGCCAGTAAGCTTGCACTAAGAAATTTTGCTCAATCGTTGCAGGCAGAGCTAGCTTCGGCAAAGGTTCATGTCGGTATCATCCATGTCGGATTCACCGATTTCGACGAAGGAAAAACCTTGTACGCTGCAGATGGCAGTCTGATAGCGCTGCGCCGGACTAAGAATCATCAGACTCGTCAGCAGGTTGCCCGCTCTATCGTTCGCTGCGTTATGTTGAGAAAACGTGAGATGACTCTCACCTTGCTGGGACGTCTGGCATACGGCATCTATCGTTTTTTTCCACGGCTTTCGGATACGCTGGTATGCCATCTGGCTAAGTCTAAGGATATTGTCGGATTATAGCACTTGATTGGCATCCCGGGTATTCGTTATGCTCTTGGCATGTAGGAGACTACCATGGAGATGCCGAAAAAAACGAAGAACCTGACGTTGAACCATTCATCGTATCGCTACTGGGATATTGCTGCACTGGGGCAAGAGCGCGTACGTACGCTCCCCTATTCGCTGAGAGTCTTGCTTGAAAACCTTGTTCGTTCACAAGGCGAAAAAGGAACCCCGACAGCTATCGTCGAGACATTTTTCAACGCTCTACAGAACGGACAATCATGTGAATTCCCGTTCTATCCGGCACGGGTGCTGATGCAGGACTTCACCGGTGTTCCCGCAGTTGCCGACCTATGTGCGCTGCGCGACGCGATGGTGGATGCACACGCCGATCCCACTTCGATAAATCCCGGAATTCCCGTCGACCTCGTTGTGGATCATTCTGTTCAGATTGATGCCTACGGCTGTCCTGAAGCACTTGCTCATAATGTTGAGCAAGAATATGTACGTAACGGAGAGAGATATCGTTTACTCAAATGGGCGCAGGGGGCATTTAAGAATTTTCGAATCGTACCGCCGAATTCCGGTATCTGCCATCAGGTCAATCTCGAATATTTAGCTTCGGTAGCAATGCAGCACGAGTCGCTCGTCTATTGCGATACGGTCGTTGGAACCGATAGCCATACCACCATGATCAATGGCCTGGGGGTTCTAGGCTGGGGTGTCGGAGGTATCGAGGCCGAAGCTGCGATGCTCGGCGAGCCGTACTGGATGACAGTCCCAAAAGTCATCGGAGTAAAATTGAGCGGGAAACTTACCACAGGATGCACTGCTACCGATCTGGTGCTGACCGTAACACAAATGTTGCGCTCGTACGGCGTAGTAGGATCGTTTGTCGAATACTTTGGCCCCGCATTACAAGATCTTTCGGTCGCGGATCGTGCGACAGTAGCGAACATGAGTCCGGAATACGGGGCTACGACAGGATTCTTCCCGATAGACGAACGGACAATCGAATACCTGCGATTCACAGGAAGGGAAGCACAAGCCGAGCTTGCCGAAGCATATGCCAAAGCGAACCTGTTATGGTACGATGCCGACGATATCGTACGCTATGACGATGTACTTGAACTCGACCTCTCTTGTGTAGAACCTTCGATTGCCGGACCATCAAGACCTCAGGATCGTATTCCGCTGGCAAAAGCAGCCACAACCATCAAGAGCGTTCACCGGGCAAACATCACGATCGATGGTCGACAACACAGTATTAAAGACGGAGCCGTAGCGATTGCGGCAATTACCAGCTGTACGAATACCTCGAATCCGACGGTAATGCTGCAAGCTGCGCTCTTAGCCAAGCATGCAGTCGAAAAAGGACTCAAGAAAGCCCCGTGGGTAAAAACTTCTTGTGCACCTGGGTCGAAAGTAGTCGAAGATTATTTACTCAACGCAGGATTATTGGATTATTTGCAGCAACTCGGATTCCACATCGCAGCGTACGGCTGTACCACCTGTATCGGTAATTCGGGGCCTTTGCATGAACAAATCGAGCTTGCAAACCGTGAGCAAAACGTGTTGCTTGCAGCTGCATTGTCAGGAAACAGGAACTTTGAGGGAAGAATCCATCAGCGCATCGGAGCGTCGTTTCTCATGAGTCCTCCACTTGTGGTCGCCTATGCAATCGCAGGCCGCATGGACATCGATTTCTCGCAAGAAGCTTTGGGCTGCGACCCGAATGGGAATCCAGTATACTTGCGTGATATTTGGCCGACCGAAGAGGAATTGA
>JAAYDK010000238.1 GCA_012729295.1 Spirochaetales bacterium
AAGTCAAAATGGAAAAACTGCAGGGATCCCGATTGGCCCGGCAGGCGTTGGAGAGAACTGTCACACTCATCGACCGCTTCGGAAGCCGCCTGGTCGGCTCGGACGCATGTAGGCATACCGCCGATGCGCTCCATGCTGAATTGGCCAACTATACCGATAAGGCGGTAAAAGAATCGTTTTGGCTTCACCCGGGCGCTTTCCTCGGCTGGATTCGCATTCTAGTCGTACTTTACCCAATTTCGCTTGTGTTTTTATGGATGGATCTCCCGTTGATCTCATTGTTGCTTACCTCGGCAGGCATACTGGTCATGGTACTGGAATTTTTCCTCTATAAAGAGATTATCGATCCGATATATCCAAAAGCCGAAGGAGTTAACGTATACGGAACCATCGAGCCTGAAGGAGATGTTCGCCATACCTTCCTGTTCAGCGGACATCACGATAGTGCCCGTGTATTTAATTTTTTCACCAATAAACCATCTTTGTATATCTTTCGTATAGGCTTTGGTCTTGGATTATATTTTGTGCAATTGGCGGTCGCATTAGCAAGAACCGTCGGCGCGATTGTCGAAGGAGGATTGTTCACTATCTCGCTTCCGCCGTTATTCTACCTAATAGCATTAATCATCCTGACATTGGGGTTCCCGCTAGTTGCACATCTATGGTTCTTTGCCTCAAAGGAGGGAACTCCCGGAGCAGGGGATAATCTGATTGCTTCTTCGATGGCTCTCGAGCTGGCAAGATATCTGTCTTTACAGAAGCAGAATGGCCATCCTTTGAAGCATACCCGAGTAATAGTAGCTAGTTTCGACGGCGAAGAAGCCGGACTGCGAGGATCGAGAGCCTTCTTTACCAAACATGCACCTGATTTTGCAGATCAGTCTGTTTGGAATTTTAATGTGGATTGCCCGTATGATGCAAAAGACCTATTCTTCTTGACCAGCGATATAAACGGAAGTGTAAAGTTATCACAGAGGATGGCGACCGAATGCGTCAATATTTCGCATTCGATGGGCTATGATGCATTTAGTCAGCCGATTGCATTTCTTACCGGAGGGACCGATGCTGCCGAAGCTGCAAAGGTCGGACTCGAAGCAGTCACGCTTATGGCGATGCCATGGGGCAACAAAGGCCGCAATTCAGTGTATCACACGCCTAACGATCTGCCTGATGCAATCGATGTGCTTGCAGTAGAAGAGACGTTATCGATTGCGATAAAATTTATTGAGAGGCTTGAAGCAGACGAGATTATTTTGTGAGGTAGTTAGTCAAATACTACTAACGATTTTCCACGAGTAAGTTCTGTAACTGATGTGGCAAACTCCTGGGTTTTAGACGATTCGATACAGCCGCGCACGATAATGTCAGTTCCGAATTCTTCAGAGCTCACGATATCGAAGGCTTTACCGAGAATCACAAATTGATCATATACATCATATCCTAAAGTCAGAGTGAAATTACTTTTTTCTACTAGTTCTTCAGTCTTGAGGACATCAAGAACAGAACGAACCGCATCTTGATATGCCTTAACCAATCCTCCGGTTCCGAGCAGCGCTCCTCCGAAATAGCGGACAATCAATACCGCTATATTGGTAATCGAACTCCCTTTGAGTACTTCAAGGGCAGGTCTTCCTGCGGTATTTTTTGGTTCTCGGTCATCGCTCATGGAAAACTGATTTCCATCTGGTCCGATAACTGCGGCATGTACGACGTGATTAGCCTGAGGATGTTCCTTTCTTGTTTCAGAGACCAGACGGCGGATTTCTCGGGTATCTGTTATCGGATGGGCAAAGGCGATGAAGCGAGATTTTTTCACTTCGATTTCAGCAGATGCCGGCTTTAGTGGAACTTTCATAATCCTAGTGTAGCACATTCACCAGATGTGGAAAAATGGATTGTCCACATCAGAACAAACGATGTTATCAAGGAGTATCGATAATTCGTTGACTTTACTTACATCAATATCGATTTCGTCTATGTTCGTTATTGCATTCATTGTCTGTTCAAGTTGAGAACGAGTTCTTGCTCCGAGGATAACCTGGTCTACCGGTTGGTCAAGAACCCATTTGAGAGCCACCTCGTGAGGGGCGAGGTTACATCGTTTTCCTATTTCTTGTAGTAAGGCCACGAGTTCGGAGACTGTCGATCGATACGGATCTTTGAAACAAAATATGTTTTTTCTCCAATCGCCTTCGGTAAAATCTTGTGAATTTCGGTACTTGCCTGACAAGAGTCCGAATCCAAATGTACCGTATGAAACGGTTTTCATACCGAGCCTCTTACACAACGGGATACTATCGGAAAGTGCTCGTCTCCAAAGCAACGAAAGCGGTAACTGGCACCATTCGATTGGATAAGTTCTTACAAGTTCTTCTATCATTCGTGCAGTGAAATTACTTAGTCCGATTGCATGGATTTTGCCTTCAGCGCGTAATTCTACCAGTTTATCCAAAACAGGGGCGGCATTTCGTTTGCTTGAAGGCCAGTGGAGATACACGATATCTACGTAATCTGTACACAGCCTTCGTAGAGAAGATTCGATAAGAGTTCTTGTTTGCGAAGGCTCGGCAGGAACCATAATTTTTGTCGAAATACTGTATGAGTCTCTGTTCAGCTCATGTCTGAAACGTTTGAGCTGCTGACCGACGAGCTGTTCGGCCTGCCCGTTTCCATACGCTCTGGCAGTATCGAAATTTCGTATTCCCAATCGTATCGCACTGTGGATGACCTGAATCGAGTCATTACGGCGCTGGCCGGGCCAGAGCGGGTCGGCTAAAGCCCAGCTGCCCAGGGCGATTCTCGTACGTATATTCGTTCTATTCTGGTTCACGCTGTTCAATATGATGGCTCAACATGGTCTTGTCGTCAAAGATGAAGCGTCCTACGAAGTGTTTCCCCTCAAGTGCAAGCGGTAACCATAATCGATCGTCTTCCCACATTTTTTCATAAGGAATTTCTTTAATTGGACACCAGAAAGGCGCTGCTTCGTCGGTCTCGATTAGTGTTCCGCTATGCGAATAAGTGAAAAAGACATGACCGCGCATTGCAAGACCGTCGGTGAATTGAAATTCAAGAATCCCCATATGCGTAGGATTTTCAACTACGATTCCCGTTTCTTCTTTCGTTTCCCTGATTGCTGCTTCGCTAGCAGTTTCTTCTAGTTCGATATGGCCGCCTGGGGCATTGATTAGACCAGTTCCCAATCCGCGCTTTTTATGTATCAGAAGTATTTGATCATGGTTGACCACATAGCAGATAACAGCTGTTTCAGTTGGTTCCCATGCGTCCCAGTCAATCTGTTCGACATCCACAGCTGTTTTGGGTTCTACCGGTATTTCCTCTGGTTCGGCTTTCTCTACTAGCTCGGGATGCTCTTTCGCATAACAATCGGTACACAGGTTGTCGTCAAAATTAAATACTTGGGTGAATGTCAGTTTTTTATCGCATGAGGCACACGTAGTTTTAAAGACAAACAAGTACTTTCTCAACGGAATAATCAGTAGGAGTGTGATTGCAAGGGCTGGGAAAAAGAGCCAGTGAGGCCATTCTCTTGCTAGGATAACAGTAATGAAAATCTGCAGCAGCATGGCTAGGCAAGCCACAACCAGTGTAGCTACGCGTTTTCGTCGACTTCTACTCTGGTGACGTCTTTGCGAAAGATTCGCCACGAGAATAAACACGAGAAACCATAGATAGTTATCAGCGATTGTTTCAAGAATCATAATAAACGAACCGTACCGTTACCATAAGGAAAAATCAAGTGTTCACGCGCCAGTTGCATCGGTGCAACGGATAGTATAATCTGAAAGCGCATAGCCAACCGATGTGGAGGGAGCCATGAAACCAGAAGAGCTTGCTTTGTATATAGATCATACGTTACTCGCCGCCAATGCCTCTGAATCAAAGATTGACCAGTTGTGCAAAGAGGCATATCAATATCACTTTGCCTCGGTATGCGTCAATAGTTGCTGGACAGCTCGTTGTTATCAGCATCTTAAAGGATCGCCGGTCAATGTGTGTACGGTAGTTGGTTTTCCTCTGGGGGCGATGAAGAGCGAAAGCAAGGCTTTCGAAGCCAGTCAGGCAATTTCGGACGGTGCGAAAGAAATCGATATGGTTATTAATGTAGGTTTCTTAAAAGACGGGAATTACGATAGTGTTCGAAAAGATATCGAAATGGTAAAAGAAGCCTGCGGTGATCGTTTGCTTAAAGTCATTATCGAGACATGCCTTCTTTCTGATGAGGAAAAAACGATAGCATGCCGCCTCGCTATGGAGGCCGGCTCAGATTATGTAAAAACATCAACCGGATTTTCTACCGGAGGAGCGACAGAAAAAGACGTCGCTTTGATGCGCTCGATTGTGAAAGATGCTCTTGGAGTTAAGGCTTCCGGAGGAGTGAGGAGTTTCGAGACCGCTGTGGCCATGATTGCAGCCGGAGCGAGTCGTCTCGGAACTAGTAGTTCCATCGCCATCATCCAAGGAGCAGAGTCGAATGCCTCGTATTGAACATAGCGGTTCGTTACCCGATGATTTTCTGAAGAGCCTAGGATTCCCTACCATTACGGTGCATGAGACGTTCAGCCATTTCGACTTTACAAAACCCGGCAGGCGCGTATTAGTCATTGGTCCGATGGGTTCGGGTAAAACCGAATTTTCAGCCCGTGTGTGGCGTGATGCGGCCATTGCACAAAAGAAAAGCGAAGTAATCGGCAGACTTACCAGCACAGGAATCGTCGACAGGCGCAAAGTATTTTTTGTCCGCTCCGAAATTGACGGAGTCAGATTTCTCGATTATCCGGCCGATGCACTTGCGTATCGAAGCGGATATATCCGATGCGGTGATAATATTGCGCGAATTCGGGATTCGTTCGGTCTCGAACAAGTGCTGGCCGACCATCCGGATGTTGGGACTTTCATCATTGACGAAGCATCGTTTTTCGACGAAAGAATTGCATATGTCGTACGAAACCACAGCCTTGAACGGGGTATTCTGTTTATTTTTCCGACACTGATACTCAACTTCAGGCGTGATATTTTCAATTCGACCGCACGGTTGATGCTCGATATCGCGACCGATGTCATCCCGTTGACCGCTTATTGCGAACATCAGGATTGCATGAAAGACGCATTTTATACCTATCGGTATTATCAGGTCGACGGACAGGAGTGTCCCGCGCTTTACTTCGACCCTCTGATTATCGTAGGCGGAGATACTCATAAGGACGATCCACGGATTCCCAATTATTGTTCGCGGTGCGACGAACACCATTACCTGCCTGGAAAGGAATATACCTTTTTTCATCTGAAACCGTTGGGAGAAAAAGCTGTTCGCGGTGATGAAAAACCTCTTTTCGAAGAATTGAAAGCGCTAAAACACCAGGTCGATTCTTCGGCACTTTACCGAAACTTGCTAGACCGGTACGGGAATCGAGCGGATGTCGACATTTATATGAATTCGGTAAAAAGCGGATGCCTTGCAGAAAAAGCCCTCATGTATCTCTTTTGCGAACAGAATCTGATTGGCGAGGAGATGCTGATAAGAATGGTGTTCTCGCTTGATCTGGATATCGATTACATGACGAAAGTATTGTCCGATAATCGTCGTCCGATTTCACTTCAGCAACCATTGTTAAAAATTATCGACTAGTGCGGAAAAATACAAAAACTAGCCGACTTCGACAATTGCCCGACCTCTTGCGATGATTCACACTTAATCCGAAGCGGTCATCGGCCTAAATCGTCGATGAGCTGATGCAGGGATGTAAGGGTTGCTTTCGTAATCGACGGGTCGCTATTTTCCAGCAATACGTCGATGCATGGCTTTCTTTTCATGATCATGCCCAACAATGTCCTTGTGTCGAGCCAGCCGCTTAAAGCGGGAAGATTTCCTATTTTTTTCTTATTTTCATAGCGGAAGTCTTTAAGGTGCACCGTAACGATCTTGTCACCGAGGATTTCAAGGTCGTGTTCGAAAAGCTGCTTTTGATGTTCGCCTGACGAATTTTCGAGAGTTTTTATGTCGACTTCAGGCGGGACATCAACCGGAAGGAGGTTCACCGGATCGTAAATAACTTGCAGATTGGGCGAATCGATTATTGAAAGCAATCTTGCCATCTTTTCTGCCGAATCGATTGTGTGTTGTCCAGCTACTGCCTCTAATCCGACAATTACACCGTAGCGTTCAGCAGTTTTGACCAGTCGTTCTATGCTGTGTAGAAGCGTTTCAAACGTTTTTTCCTGTGCGGTGTCGGGATGATACGAACAGTCGGGGTTGCAGGAACCGGTTTCGGTCCCTACGATAGAACACCCAAAATCACGGCAAAAACGCAGATGTTCTTCAAATCGTGACAATGCCATGTGTCGAGCAGCGGCATCGGGATGAACCAAATTAATATAGCAGCCTAAGACAGCAATTGCGATTTTATGTTCTGAAAAGGTTTTTGCAATGTTCCGACCATAACCCGGGCTTAGCATCCCTAATGTATATGGAGGACTTGTAAGCGCTTTCGTCAAAGCAAGCTGGATGGATGATACGCCGTACTGTCCTATCCTAGCGGCAAGTATTTCGACACTGTCCTTTCCAAAATCATGAGCCCGTAAGCCGAATTGCATCATGCTTGAAGTATAAAAGCGATACGAATGAATGTAAAGGAGACCTTGAATCATGCCAACCATTTCGATAGTCCGGTACAATGCAGTCGGAGACGGACTGAACGACAACAGCCTCGCTTTCCGGGATGCTTTTTCTGCTGTCAAGGCTTCTGGAGGAGGAACCGTCGTCATTCCTCCCGGTATATGGATGACCGGACCGATCGAGATACCGTCCCACTGTACTGTTGAACTCGAAAAAGATGCCGTGTTGCGATTCATACCGCAGTTTGAACGCTATACAGCGATATGGACCCGATGGGAGGGAGTAGAATGCTATGCGATGCATCCATGTATATTTGCACGCGATGCCGTTGATATTACTATCTGCGGTGAAGGGACCGTCGATGGAAACGGATCGTTTTGGTGGACATATCGCAAGACAGTTAAAAGTCGAAAAGATCGAGGCCCGACATCCGAGTTGGAACAGTCGTTTGCACGTTTAAACCCAAACTATCGCGAACAGCCCGGCGGCGGCGGAGGCCGTAATTCACAGTTTCTCGCACCTCCGCTTATTCAATTCCTGCGCTGTACCGATGTTGTTATGAAAGATATAACGGTCATGAATTCTCCTTTCTGGACCATACATCCAGTTTACACCGACAATATCAGAATCGAACGCGTCAGCGTATTGAATCCGTACGAAGCCCCCAATACCGATGGTATCGATATAGATTCTTGTTCGCGAGTCTATATCGCCGATTGTTACATCGATGTCGGCGATGATGCGATTGCGCTAAAATCAGGTTCCGGGTATGACGGCTTGTCTGTCGCAAAGAGTACGAGAAATGTTATGATTGAACGTTGTACCGTCAAGCGCGCCCACGGGGGCATCGTTATCGGAAGCGAAACAGCCGGAGGTGTGTACAACGTTACGGCAACGGATTGTATGTTCGAATGCACGGATAGGGGAATTCGCATCAAGACTCGCCGCGGACGAGGGGGTCTGATCCGTAATCTTGCATTCTTCAACTGTACGATGATCGATAATCTCTGCCCGATCGCCGTGAATATGTATTATCATTGCGGAATTCTAGAACATGAGAAGGCTCGCGCCTTTTCTCTTGATAAACAGAGAGTAGAACATGATACGCCGATGATTGAGAATATTGTCGTAAGAGGCGTGAAAGCTACAGGCAGCAAAGCCTCGGCAGGGTTTTTTGCAGGTCTTCCCGAAGCTCCGATTCAGAATCTTGTTGTGGAAAACTGTCATCTAGGCTGTGATATGGCGAGTACGGTGGACGCCGACGAATCAGAGATGTACGAAGGACTTCCGAAAGGTCGTTCTAAAAATGTGCGTATAAGAAACTGTTCGAACGCGGCGTTCAGATCTGTAGCCGTCGACGGACCCGAAGAACCGTTTACGATAGAGGATGCAGTACGAATCGTGATAGAATAAAACGGTTGGGCAAAAAGAATATGGGAACCGTTTTTTTGCTAGGCGATTCGACCTGTGCGACAAAAACCATCGAACAAAGGCCACAAACCGGTTGGGGAGAGGCTTTCTTTCCCTATCTTAGGCCAAATTGGTCTTTGGATAATCGAGCGGTCAACGGAATGTCCAGCACCTCGTTGCTCGGAACCGGATTATTAGACCAGTTGAATGTAACGATAGCCCAAGATGATTGGGTTTTAATTCAATTCGGACATAACGAAGGCAAACCGGATATCGCACGCTTTTCCGAACCATACGGGTCGTTTCAGGAAAATTTAGCAATCATAATAAATTTCATACGGAACCACGGCGCGCATGCTATACTTATTACCCCGATAAGCAGAAGAAGGTTTGAGTTGATAGACGGTGTGTGGGTATTGCAACCGACTCATGGTGAATATCCCGAGGCTATGAAAGACTTGAGTAGGCGTTTAGATGTGGTATGTATCGATATGACAAAGGAAACAGAAGTATGGTTACAGACTCTGGGAGAATTCAAATCTAGAGCTTATTTTGTCTGGATGGAGCATCACGGTCGGCAAGACAACACCCATCTTTCTGCTTTAGGGGCAGCAGCTGTTGCCGAGATGACAGCCCGGTGTCTTGATTGTCAATGTCCCGGGCTTCCATTTTTACGGTACGCATCAAACATAGAATTGTGATAACTTTGTTTAGCGAAAGGGATGAACGTATAGGAGGCGCGTTTGGCACGCGGTAGATTCTCTTCGGGTAAAATTCACAGGTATGGTTTTCTTCTTGCATCTATTCATACCGGATCTTCCAACACGTTATGGGCATCGGTTGCCGATGCGGCTCAGCAGGCACAAGCAGCGCTGTTCGTATTTCCCGGCGGCCGTTTGGAAGCTTCTTCAGAATTCGAATATCTACGCAACAGCATTTATCGTTTGGCCAGCCGAGACAATCTCGACGGAATCATTTGCTGGGGATCAAGTCTCGGAGGAACGGTTAGTGTCGATGATGTGAAACGTTATCTGGCAAGTCTTTCGGATTTGCCGATGGTGACCATAGCGTTAAAGTCTGAGGGTATTCCCAATATAGGTTTTGACGCCTATCAGGGAATGCGTTCATTAGTTCTTCACTGTATCGACGTCCATCAGAGTCAAACTATTGCATTCTTGCGGGGACCACTTAATCACGCTTCCGCTGAAGAGCGGTTTGCCGCCTATCGTGATGCGTTGTCAGAACGAAACATTCAGTACGATGAGCGTCTGGTCTCGGAGCCGACGTCCTGGCACGAGGGAGAATCTTCATTAAGAACACTTATCGAAGCGAATCAGCTAGTACCGGGGCGTGATTTCGATACGTTAATTTGTGCTAGCGATTTGCTGATGCTTCATGCAGCACGCGTTTTGGAAAAATCAGGTTATAAAATCCCCGATGATGTGAGAGTAGCGGGTTTTAACGATTCGCCAGAAAGCCGTTTTCTTTCGAGTGCTGGAACGACTGTACGCGTTCCGTTTCCCGCCATGGGTTCGCAGGCGTTTTCGATGATCCAGCGTCTGGTAGAACATAAAGAGTCAGTAGCCGACCACCTCGAACCAGCTTCGTTGGTAATCAGGAACAGCTGCGGATGCACAGCAGTTCATCCTCAATCGTCAAAAGATACAACAACGGTAATGAATAAAGCTGCGTTAATCGAGTGGCTTGGCAAGGCGATAGAGTTAACTCGATTTCAAAAGGAAGCATGGATCGATCCGCTAGTCGAATCTCTTTATAGAAATGCCGACGATCCAAACTTTAGCGAATTCGACGATATATTGCATCGAGTACTTCAAAGAATACTCGAGCGTCAATACGAGCCAAACGTGTTTGACCGGTTAATTGATAGTATTGAAAAACTAGACGATTTACCTTATGAATACCGCAAACATATAGGTGCCCATATTCGAAAGACTGCTTTCGGTATACAAGCCAGGATTTCCGATTCGCGTAGTTATGAAACAGTAAAACGTAGCCAGATTCTCAGCTCTTTTAAATGCGATTTGCTTTGCGCGACCGATAGGCATTCGATCAGCGGTATCATGCATACCCATCTACCGCAGCTTGGAATCAGACAGGCGTTCATCGTTATGACCGAAGATGATTTGTACTCGCGATTTATCGGTGGTTACGGGAACGACGGTCCTTTAGAAGAAGTGGACCAGCTGTTTCCCGCAACATCGATGTTGCCCGATTCTCTCATTCGGTTATGTCATGGTGGCGTCCACCTGGTCCAACCGCTTTTTATCGAAAACCAGCCGCTCGGGTATCTGATTACCTCCATTTCCGATCGCGACGGGAATATGCACGAAGATTTACGTTCTTCGATTGCCAGTGCCCTCAAAGGTATTCTCT
>JAAYDK010000417.1 GCA_012729295.1 Spirochaetales bacterium
ATCCATACAAATCCAAGTGACGACTGTGCGGCTGTAAGGCTGGTTGATTGTACATGCGAAAATATCCATGTGAGCGATGTCATCACGCCTGGTCTGAAAAATATAACACAAGAATCGAAATAGTAGTGCGTGAAACCTTGGCAGGTCACGCTTCGGTGATTGCAGATTGACACAAGCAGGTATAACGATAGCTTTTTGCATCGTTAATGAATGAACATTGCCTGAATGGCTGGCATTATACGCCGATTAGATCGAACAGCGCTCCCAGAAGGTCTGGCCCAAGGGGTGCCTTCGGTCATCCCAGAGATCGCGGCAACGGACCAGTTCCCGTCGCAGCCGTGTGATGGTTGCGGCATGCCAGTACAAATTGGGCATTAGGATATCCGGGTTGCCCAGCGCGCTGATCGTGTTGAAACGCTCGTTATCGGTTAGGATAAACAGAATACCGGGGTATCACTCTTGGTTAGCCGTGACCTCATACATCAAGCTTCATAGGAAGCTTCAAGCAGGCCTCATCTAGCTTCATTCTATGATGCTTCCTATGAAGCCGGCTAATCATTCCTTGACTACCCAAGAGGCAGTCATCTTATTGTAATTGAGAGAAATTTTTTTCTTGATTTCCTGTATTTCTCTCTGAACGGTGCTTCTTGATGTCTCAAGCACTGTTTCGATATTTTCTGTCTGGATCTTGGGATCCTTTTTGATCATATCCAGAATCCGTTGCTGCCTTTCAGTCAGCTTATAACGGTTCACATTACCCTGTTCATCAGTTTTTAACGGAACAAAAATCCTGAAAACATCGCCTTCTTCAAGCTCTGGCTCGCCTCCACAATAAATCTTAGTAAATTTATAGAGGTTTCTGACACCAGATCCCAGAGTATCGGCTCTCCCAATGTTGACAAAAAACTTTGCAAGAAGTGGATTCTTCGGATACGGCGTAAATGCAGCAGGATCAATTTTTCCTGGATATTGTGCTCTGTTCCAGTTTTCTGTAGTGATTCGATCGGGTTCTATTATTAATTTTGCAGGAAACGCACTAGAATATTCCCTGTGAACGAGGATGTTACTGACAACCTCTCTTGCAATGATATCCCTTACGCTCGTATTCACGTTATCAATCAAGAAAAACTTATCGTTAGTATGCTTGGCAATGAAACCCATCAGCAGATCATAACTGTCAATCAAGTTTGTCTCTACGATCAGACGGTCATCATATCTGTCTGGATTCTCATCTCTGAATATCGCGTCGGTGCGGTAACCTGGACAGCAGGATTGTATGACCTCATCTCTGCCAAACAGAAGTACAGCTGCGAGATTAAAACCCTTCTCGCCAGTCAGCAAGTTTTCTTCATATAGGCCGGCATTACGTAAGAGCTCCATATCGCTCATGTCTTTCCAAGGATGATCGGGCTTTCTAGATAGTGCCATATTCCTGATTCGCGGTAACAGCTCCATATGCAGATGTTCCGTTGTTACATATGGAAATATTTTTCTCTCGTGGTAGGCTGCCGATTTTCTACTGTACAAGTTTGCTACCAGATCGACAGATTTTGTGATATCCTGATCGGCATCACCATTTCTGTCCCAAATCTTTTTGTTGCAGAATTCCACCTGCGAACTTACAGGAACATATACCCAGAGGATCAGGTTGTCATCAATTTCGATTTCTTCAAGTGTAAGATAGAGTGATGGAACCATCATATCGGGGTTATTCAACAAGTTGATGAAATTCTTTTTCATAGAAGCCGCAGCATTGCGATTCACGCCAATCACAACACCTTTATTATCAACCTCTTTAACACCAAGCAAAATATAGCCGCCGTAACGATTAGAAAAAGCCGCAACCGTTTCAAAAACGGTATCATTCAGACTGTTTACACATTCCTTGTATTCAACTGTAAAGCCTTCACCTTCATCAAGCAGATTCTTAATTTTTTCGACTGTCATGGTCAACGGCCCTTTCTTCTATCAGATTATTCCGGCTTTGCAATCTCTTCGTCTGGAATATATTCTACTATTTCATCGAGACCACACGCTAAAACGGTACAGATCTTTTCGAGAGTTTCTAAAGGTACAGATTCATTCTTACCAAGTTTTGCAAGCGCATTCGTAGTAATACCGGCAGCTCGGCGCATTTCCCCCCTGGACATATTCAAATCGATCAGTTTATGCCACAATTTGTTGTATGATCGAGCCATAAAAACCTCTTCCGCAAGCGGATACCGTATATGTTGGTTATACCATAAGTCGATTCATTGATCAATTAATTGTTGATTATTTCAATCCTATCCTTTGTCTATTGGGTTTTTGCACATTGTTGGAAACTGACACAATAACTGAAACCAAATCAGGAAAAGAACGGTCATATTTGATAAAATGATCAAACGACATGAAATGAGCGATGAACAATGGGACAGAATCAAAGACATGGTGCCACCCGAGCGATCGGGTGGAAAAGACCGTCCAAATCAAGACAAGCGGATGATGATCAATGCCATGATCCGGATTCTAAGATCCTGGATAACGAAGTGTATCTGATCGATGGATCATACGTCTGTGCCCACCAAGATGGTTCAAGTGGGTAAGGGACACGAAAAGCAAGGGATTGGTCGTTCTCGTGATGGATATACCACGAAGATGCATGCTGTAGTGGACGCTTTTGTAACCCAATCAGAATTTATCTGATGGGCGGGCACGTCAGTGATTATACGCCAGCCAAAGAACTGATTATGTTGTTCGATCTGGAAAACAGCTTTGTGCCTGCCGATAAGGCTATGACAACATTTAGCTGTGTGCAAAAGCGTGAAACCTTGGCAGGTTACGCTTTGGTGACTGCAGATTGACACAAACAGGTATAACGATAGCTTTTTGCATTGTTAGTGAATGAACATTGCCTGAATGGCTGACATTATACGCGGATTAGATCGAACAGCGCTCCCAGAAGGTCTGGCCCAAGGGATGCCTTCGGTCGTCCCAGAGATCCCGGCAGCGGACCAGTTCCCGGCGCAGCCGTGTGACGGTTGCGGCCTGCTCGGCCTGTCCGGCCAGGTCGTGCTGCTCCAGAGGATCCTGGATCAGGTCGAAGAGCTGTGTTTTCCGGATCGGGCCGGTGTACTCGATCAGCTTGTAGCGATCGTCCTTGACCGCGCGGATCAGGTCGGTGTAGGCGAAATAGAGCGTGTCGCGCACGGCCTGCTGCGCCTGCATCGCCGGAAGCAGGCTTTGCCCCTCGACACTTACCGGACGCGGGATCTGGAGCAAGTCGCACAAGGTGGGGTAGATGTCCAGCAAATAGGCGTACTGTGCACATTGCTGACCTTGGGGAATGCCCGGGCCGGCGAAAAGCAGCGGCACGCGGATGCTGTGCTCGTAGCAACTTTGCTTGCCCATCAGGCCGTGCTGGCCGACTGCCAGGCCGTTGTCACCGGCCAGGACGACGATTGTCTTATCCAGCTGGCCGGTTTTTTCCAGAGCCTCGAGCATGCGGCCGATCTCGTGATCCAGATGCGAGATCATGGCGTAGTATTCGGCCAGGTGGCGGCGCATGTCTGCCGGGTCGCGCGGGTAGGCGGCCAGCAGCTCGTCGCGGATGTCCCGGACGCCGTAATCGAACGGGTGCTCCGGCAGGACATTGTCCGGCAACCGGATCGTTGCCGGATCGTACAGCTTTTTGAAACGCTCCGGCATGGAGCGCGGGTCGTGCGGGGCCAGGAAAGCGGCATAGAGGAAGAAGGGCTGGTCGTCTGGATTCTGTTCCAGAAAGCCGATCGCCGCGTCGCTGATCAGCTCGGACGAATGCTTGCCCGGCACGTATCGGTCGCAGTGCACCCGGGTGACGGCGTTGCTAACATGGGGGTTTTGGATAAAATTGACCTCGTTGGCGTAAGCGCCTGTCGGGTCGTAGTCGCAGATCGGCACGTTCCAGTGATCCCACATGCCGCCGAAAAAGATGGCGCCGCCATCGCAAAAGCTGCGTGCGAATGACGCGGTGCCGTTATGCCATTTGCCGGTGCCGAACGTGCGGTATCCGGCCGCCTGGAAGCACTCACCGAGCGTGGTGTGTTCCGGGGGAATCGACTGGCCCTCCCGATCCAGGTGGAAGAGCGTCCGGCCGGTGTGGACCATGGCACGGCTGGGCATGCAGACGGCCCCGGAGGTCCCGCAAGGGATGTGTGCCCGGGTAAAAGCGGCGCCGCGTGCAGCCAGCCGGTCCAAATTGGGTGTCAGGATATCCGGGTTGCCCAGCGCTCGGATCGTGTCAAAACGCTGGTCGTCGGTCAGGATAAACAAAACATTGGGTTGGGCGGATTTTTTTTGTTTCATGGGTTGCTCCATTCATGGTCATGAATGCCGGAAGATCAAGCGTCTTGTGCTTCCTCTTCCAACAAGTAGACGGCAGCTTCGTCGAGCATGGGGTGCGTGACCGTAAAGCCGTCCTGCATCAGGCTCGTGCCGGACATAGATACAATGACTTCGTCGATGGGAAACACCTTTTTAACCACGTAGACGCGCGCCGGGTCGAGTTGGCGGGGCCTGACCCGAAAATGGGCCGTGCGCGAGGCAGTCCGGTAGACATAAATGAGGTTGGTGCTGCCCCAGGTCAGCTGGATGGCCGTCCAGCGGTCGCGGCACGAAAACGGGGCCGGCGGAGTCAGCAGCAACGCGCAAGCCTGCCGGATCATCGTCCGGTATTGCTTGTAAAAGGCGACTGCATCGGCAGCTGCCTGTATCTGGGTCGGATCGCAGCCGGCCAGATCGCCTGAAAAGGCCAGGATTCCCATCACGCCGAGGGTCAGCGGGAAGCTGATTTGACAGGTAACGGCGCGCTCCCAGAGGCCGCCTTCCGGAACCAAGGTGCGCGCCTGGCTGTCCCGCGCCGCCCGGCCATAATCTGGAATGCCCGCGATGCTGCGCAGGGTGCACCAGCGCTCCAGGTAGCCCGGCGGCAAGCGTAGGAAGGCGCCTTCGGACATGCGCAGGACATCGTATGGATTGACGTTGTCTGAGAGAAAAAAGCCGTCATAGTGGGGCAGCGATCCGAGTTCGGTGCGCATCGCGCCGCTGGCGCAGCCCTCGAGGTAGAAGTCCGGGTAACGATGGCGGACAGCCTCGAGCAGACCGTACCAACGTTCCAGGTAGGCGAGGTGACCGTCCATGCCCGCGTATTGCTCGGCATTGTAGTCCAGCTTCATCCAGGCAAGATCATAGGTGTCATGCAGCTGGCAGATCAGGTTATAAAGGTAGGCATAGGCGTCCGGGTTGGTCAGGTCGTAATGGCAAACACCTCGGCCATTGGCGACAAACCAGTCCGGATGCTGCTGGCAGACCGACGTCTTGGGCAAGGCGGCTTCAGCCTCGCACCAGAGGCCAAACTTAAGGCCGGCGGCGCGCACCTCGTCGGCAAAAGCGCGCATCTGGCCATGGAAGGCGTAATCGGTCTTTTCCCGCCAGTCCCCCTGATCG
>JAAYDK010000026.1 GCA_012729295.1 Spirochaetales bacterium
GCGGTGTACAACAAAACATCAGGAGGAATTTTCATGTCCAACATCACCAGAGAGGCTGCCCTGAGTCTCTATCAGCGCTATAACAAGGCACAGCATTTGTTACGGCACGCCCTCAGCGTCGAAGCGGTCATGCGTCGGTTCGCCCAAGAACTCGGTGAAGATGCCGATTATTGGGGAATCGTAGGGATTCTTCACGATATCGATTATGAATTATATCCCGAAGAACACTTGATACACGCACCGGCGATGTTGCGTGATGCTGGTATTTCTGAAGAGATGATTCATGCAATTCTTTCACACGGATGGACTATCTGCAGCGATGTCGAACCGACGCTTTTGATGGAAAAAGTCCTATTTACCATCGACGAATTAACTGGATTGATCATGGCAACCGCGTTGATGCGTCCGTCGCGTAGTGTCGCGGATCTTGAAGTTTCCTCGGTTAAGAAAAAATGGAAGACCAAAGGATTTAGCGCTGGTGTTGATCGAGATTTAATAGCCAAAGGAGCAGAAATGCTCGGGATGGAACTCGATCGTGTAATCCAGCTGACTATCGAAGGGATGCGTACTGTATCACATCAGATTGGTTTATGAAGAAACCGGTACGTCGGTGAGGTTTTCTATGCGAATGATACCGCCTTTATTCAAAACTACCCGGTAGTGCTGGATCTGGTCGATGTTGTCGCGAGCAGAAAATTCGTGAATGACGAGATGTAGATGGTAGACGCGTTCGCTGTTTTGCTGTTCAAAATCGCCTTCGTCACTGCTTACATACATGACATCGCTCGGATCGTCCATCTCTTTCAGATAGTCATCGATACGGATTCTGGTGATGACCGTCATGGCATTAATCCACGGCCCCATGGTCTTGCTGCGTTCGTTTTTATAAATTTGAACAAACCTGGTATAGTGCACGACATCTTCAACGGGCAGCAAATCTAAAAATGGATTACTCTTGGCCTTACGTACGTCTCGGATTCTCTGAGGAACCTTGTTTGCCTTAGTCAGTTCTATGATTACCTTGGCTTTGCTCAATGTGCATCCCGTTCTTGGGGAAACGAAAGTTGCTATCTGGTCGGCTAGCAGTCGTGGAACAACCTTGTTAAAGAATTTCCGCAGGCCTTCCTTGATTCTGTCTTTAAATACATAGGCGATAATTACCAGCAGTGCCCATTGCATGCTGTTTTTTAAGAAGAATCGCTCGGCAAAGATCGCAGCCAGCGTAGCAAAGGTCATCGCAATTGCCGCAGCAGTACCCGCAAGGATGCCCGAAACCCGTTCAGGAGCTTTGGATTGGAGCGGAGTCAGGTATAGTACGGATTGAGCCCATTTCTTGAGTACTCCGGACCTGTATGCTACAGCTTCTGCAGAGTATTTATTCCCCTGCCCGATTACTGAATCGTATGAACGCTCTCTTCGGTATGAGAGTTCGGCACGTGATAACCGAAGCAATCGTTGTGCAGTACCCTGCAATTGAGTAAACAGAGGCTCGAGGGCTAGGTACATTTCGAGGCTGTTGTTCTCTACGATCAGGCTAATGGCTTCGTCTGCCCATTCGAAGGCTGTTACCATACGGTTGCCGGTTGGATAATGAATCCTCATTCGTTCGGTGAGAGCTCTCAGACGTCCGAGCATTTGGGAAACTTCATCAGACCAGCGTTTGAGCATCACGTCCAACTCCGCATCCTTTTTTACGCATACCAAATATCTACATTCGCTTAAAACCACCGACGTGTCGTGCCGAATCGAGTTGACTAATGTCTGGAGCTCAGTAATGAATACATTATCGTTGATTTCCGCATTTCCTTTGGTTCTGTCATCGACGTAGTATTCGATAACATAGAGCGGGCTGGTAACGTTTTTTTCGTCCAACAGTTCGTCTAATGTAATTTCGGGCGAAGAATAGCGAGCATGCGTCTGGAACTTACGCAGCATCGCAGCGTCACCGATCATTTCAGCAGATACATGCAACTGCGCGGGTGAAAAGATATAATAATGTACGTCGCGTTCATATTCGCGATTTTCAGGAATAGGATAAGTGATTTTCGTCTCCAGGTGCCTGCTGGAGTGAATCCGTACATCGATCATAAGAGTATTGCCGCCTCGTTTCTGCGCATTAGTATTAGCGAAATATTATAAATCATTACGAAAGGAAACGCAATCGCGCGTTTTACAGTAGTTGCTCTATCGACATTTGACAGTTGGTCTACATTGACGCATATTACCTTTATGGAGATAAAAGCTATGCGAAAGATAACACTCTTCGTAATCATGATAGCCTTGGCGGCTCAACTGCTTTTTGCAAGTCCCGAAGAATCCTTTGCAGTACATTTTATCGATGTAGATCAAGCCGACAGCACGCTGGTTGTCGATAATGGCTTTACGATGCTCATCGACGCAGGAAATAATGCAGACGGTCGGCTCGTTGTGCATTACCTGAAAAATATGGGAATCGAACATATAGACGTGCTGGTAGGTACGCATCCTCACGAAGACCATATCGGAGGTCTCGACGAAGTTATCGAATCATTCTCAATCGGTACGCTGATGATGCCTGCCAAAACCCACAATACTCGATCGTTTGAGGATGTGCTCGATACGATTGGTGCACACAATGCAAAAATCACCGTTCCAAAAGTAGGAGACGAATTCACACTCGGGGATTCCCACATCACTGTGCTAGCTCCCGTTCGAACCGATTATATCAATATTAACGATCACTCGATCGTTTTAATGCTGGAACGCAACGGCAAACGGTTTTTATTCGAGGCAGATGCGGAAACCTCCAGCGAATGGCATATGATAGGAACGAAAGCAGACCTGGCTGCAGATGTTTTGAAAGTGGCACACCATGCCAGTGACACGTCTACCAACAGCACGTTTATCAAAGCAGTAAACCCAACAGTATCTGTCGTTCACGTCGGAAAGAACAATCCGTACGGACATCCCGTTTATTCGGTATTGAAACGAATACCGGGGACGATCTACCGGACAGATCTCGACGGAACGGTCATTATTTCTCTCGATAAGGATAATACGATTGTGGTAGAAACTGCAGCACAAACTCCAA
>JAAYDK010000440.1 GCA_012729295.1 Spirochaetales bacterium
AAGGCATTCCAGCAAGCACAGCATACACCGCATGCGCTTGCGACACATATCCTTCTTGAACAAGCTGGCTGCAATGAGCAGACAGCTGTTGTGGTGGGAGCACATCATGGAAAACCACCAAGCACATCTATGCTTGTTGACCATGGCCTCGAGTTCCATGCCATGGAGTATCATTTAAAAAAACAGGGCAAGGAGATTTGGCGTCATATACAATCTAGTTTTCTGGACTTCATTCTGGAAGCAAGTGGCTTTCAATCTATTCAACATGTTTTTCGGCCGAAAATGAATATTCAAGTTCTCCTTAGCGGCCTTATGATCATGGTTGACTGGATTGCCAGTAACGAGAATTATTTCCCGTATATCAATCTGGATGAAGAATGGAGTGAATGGCTTAAGCCTGAGAATCATAAAAAACGGTCACTGTCCGGATGGGCTGATCTCCGTCTTCCCAAGTATTGGATACCCGGCACAAATTGTTATGGGGCAGATATTTTTGACGAAAGATTCGGCAATCTCGCGCACAGATTTTCTCCGTACTCAATGCAAAAGGAAATATCAGAGGTGGCGTGCGCAATTTCCGAACCGGGAATTATCGTCATCGAGGCCCCTATGGGCTCAGGAAAATCTGAAGCGGCGCTTGTGGCAGCGGAAATCTTCGCACAAAAAGCAGAACGCTCAGGTATTTTCTTTGCTTTGCCAACACAGGCAACAAGCAATGGGATATTTCCTCGAGTAAGTGCATGGGCTGAGCGGCTCGATCAATACGGAAAGCACAGCATAAGGCTGGCGCATGGGAAAGCCCAGTTTAATAAGGTATATCAAAGCATATTTGATGGGAGCCGTAATATTGGTAGTCATGACGCGAATGGCAGTGGTTTGCTCGTCCATCAATGGTTCGAAGGTCCAAAAAAATCACTGCTCGCAGATTTCGTCGTTGGAACTATTGATCAGCTGCTCATGTTGGCACTGAAGCAAAAACATGTCATGCTTCGGCATCTTGGTCTGGCAAATAAAGTCGTGATTATTGATGAATGCCATGCATACGACACATACATGAGTCAGTACCTGGAACGGGCGTTGAACTGGCTGGGATCATACAAAGTGCCGGTTATCGTACTCTCTGCTACATTGCCTATACAGAAGCGTCAACAAGTCGTTGACGCATATATTGGCAAAATATCAGATGGCGATGCTTATCATGACGCCATAGACTGGCGAACAAAACGGCATTACCCCCTCCTAACATGGACAGATGGCCATTCAATTCATAGCCGCGCACTAACATCAGATACTCATGCGTGTCAAGTTGCTCTTTACCCGATCAAGGACGATGAAGTCGCTGACAAACTGCGTGCCATGCTATCAGGCGGAGGCTGCGCAGGGATTATCCTCAATACCGTACAACGTGCCCAGGAGATGGCTGTTTTCCTTAGAGAGCAGTTCGGGGAAGATAATGTTGAATTGATTCATTCGCGATTTCTCGCACCAATAAGAGCCATAAAAGAAAGATGGCTGTGCGATAATTTAGGAAAACCCGATTCGGGCAAACAGCGTCCTGGTTTTTTGATTGTTGTCGGAACGCAAGTGCTCGAACAGTCTCTTGATATTGATTTTGATGTCCTTATGACGGATCTATGCCCTATGGATCTGCTTCTGCAACGAATCGGCCGATTGCATCGCCATGAAAGAGTTCGTCCACTAGCCTCGCGTGAGGCAAAATGCATGATACTTGGTTGGCACGATGACGACTTTGAACCAGGAACGAAGGCTGTATATGGCGCGTATTTGTTAACGAGAACTCGGAAATTACTTCCCCAATCAATACACTTGCCAAATGATATTCCTCATCTCGTTCAGGATGTATACGATGATTCTATTCCATTACCCGGCCTGCCTGAAGGATTTGATATGATTAAGTCTGAATGGGATAAGGTATGCAAAAACAGGATTCACAGAGCTAACACATTCAGAGTCGACCCGCCCGCCAACGGTCCACGGGATAGCATGATTTCCTGGTTGATTTTTAGAGCAGATGATTCTGAAAAGGCTGGGGAAGCAACGGTGCGTGACGGCGATGAATCTATTGAGGTACTTTTGGTTCAATTGGTGGAGGATAAGTTTCTGTTGCTATCTTCTGGTGATCATCAGACACCTATATCTCATACACAGGTGCCTGATGAAAAGTTGGCGCGGGAGATGGCCTGCCAGACTATTCGTTTGCCTCATTCGCTATGCCTTCCCTGGAACATCAGGCAAACCATCGATGAACTAGAGGACATGAACAGGATACTAAGAGTTTGGCAGAATTCATCCTGGCTGAACGGAGAGCTTTTTCTGATTCTTGATAGCAATGGAACCGCGTATTTAAACGGTTGCCGCTTGACATATAGCACGGCACTTGGCATGCAAATAGTAAAGGAGAAGGAGCACCATGCAAATTAAGGCTTTCAATCTGTTACATGAATCTTGGATAAAGGTGATGGATATTGACGGACAGCAAAAAACAGTGTCATTGCTTGAGGTTTTTCGCAAAGCTCATAAGATACAAGCGCTGTCAGGCGAAATGGTGGCGCAGGATATAGCGATTACCAGATTTCTCTTAGCGGTTCTGTATGCCGTGTTTGTGCGGCGGAGAGTTGATGGTAGTATTGATAGTTTAGTTGATCAAGCTGCTCAAATTAAAGAAAACGCTTTGAATCGATGGGAAAGCATGTGGAAAGAAAAAGCTTTTCCCATCTCGGTTATCGAGCAATACTTGTGCCAATACGAGGATCGATTTTGGCTCTTCCATCCGGAACATCCATTTTATCAAGTGCCATTTACCGATGTGGTGAAAGGGACGGACCATGTCAACATTTACCCAACCGACAAGTCGCTGGGGGCTCTAGTCGGTGATGTTTTAGAAAGTGGCAATAAAATTCGTTTGTTTTCGGGACGGAAAGCGTCGGGGATTTCTTATGGCGAAGCAGCCAGATGGTTATTGTTCTTAAATGCTTTTGATGCGGCGCCAGCTGGTACCAGCAAAACCAAGGACGGTAAAAGCATAAAAGGCTATGGGGTAGCCTGGCTTGGCACTCTTGGTTTGATTTGGGCCAATGGCAATACGCTGTTTGAGACACTTATGCTCAACATGGTCATGAGTTCAAGTTATATTCATTGGACGAGCTGCCAGCCGGTATGGGAACAAAAACCCGATACAACAGCTGCTGATCTTGAAGAAATAAAACCAGCATTCCCTCAGGATTTATGTTCGCTCTATACAATGCAATTTAGAAAAGTGCGTCTGCACAGATCTGCTGATGATAGCCAAGTGATTTCATATTCTCTTTGGTCCGGGCAAGCGCTGGATGGTAAAAATGCCTTTTTGGAACCCATGTCAGTTTGGAAAAAAGGTAAAGAGGGTTATTATCCAAAGCTGCATCAGCCATCTCGGCAGATGTGGCGGGACTTTTCTTCTATTTTTGCCTCAGTTGAAAATATAGACGAGCATCCGTCAGGAATCATTAACTGGATCTACGAGCTTAAAAGATCAAAGCGGCTGAGTATACCAGTTGTGAAACTAAGTATTGTTGGCTTATCTCTGACAAATAATACCGCAGTTGAAGAAATTTTTACTGACAGTCTACGTGTAAATTCAGGATTGCTTGAGGCATACGGTGCAGTATGGTATAGCAAAATAAAGGATTCTATCGGCTATGTCAATAAACTCGTATTGGAATTAATCGTGTTGATGCGAAAGCTGGCTATTGCGTGTGGTGATGATACATCCAAGAACACAAACAAAATTAACGATGCCGTGGAGCAGACATTTTTCAGAATGGACGAGCCATTCAGACGATGGATAGACACGATCGATCCGGACAATGATGACCCAGATGACATGTGTAAAATCTGGAAAGATCAAGCACGGCAGATAATCATCAGCCTTGCTGCCGAGATGGTTAACATGGCGGGTACACGGGCTTATGTTGGTCGAGAGGTTATCATTGATAAAAAAGCAGAACATGAGATGAATGCCCGGATTGCACAGCTTATTTCCGAAGGGCGTGAAATACGGCCTGCAAAAGCAAATGGCGAAAAAACCACGCGATGGTATACATCATCAGACGCACATCGCGAATTCCTTTGGAAAGTCATAAATATCAAAAACGGCTAGGAGGTGATTGGTTTCATGCGTGATGAAGCAAGGCTAGTGGGAAAGTACGTTGAAAGCCAGATAAGGCGCTTGAAAGAAAGTCAGGATGCCAATATTCGGGCGACCCTGGCGAGACTCCGTAAAGGTATTGGCAAGGCACCAGGATCGCTGCCCGACCTTTGGGAAGTGACCCTGAGTAATTTGCCTGATAAACTGCAAAGTCTCGATGGAAAACCGACGTATGGAGAGTGGGCTGTTCATACTGCACTGACGTTATTTGCATTGCACCAGCAGGGAAAGGATTTATCCACAAAATGCATGAGCCAGGATTCGGTTCCATTGGGTAGGGCTGTTCGCATGCTGGCAAAAGATGAAGAGGATCTTCCACGCATCAAGCGCCGTTTCGATGCTGCTGCTACATCCGATAACCTGGCAGAATTCGCGCATCACTTGCGTGGGTTGGTTCAATTACTTAAGGCAACGGATATTCCACTTGATTATCCAGAGTTGGCGAAAGACCTATATTTTTTCCAGTTTGATGGAGCAGTAGACAATGTGCGGTTGAAATGGGGGCAGGACTTTTATCGCCGATTAAAAGATGATGATGGGAATACCACAGATGAAGACAATGCAGGAGGGAAATAGTCATGGAGAAGAAAAGAATCTACGTCGACATTCATGTGTTACAGACCGTACCGCCAAGCTGTGTCAATCGTGATGATACCGGAAGCCCCAAAACGGCCATCTATGGTGGTGTGACACGTGCACGCGTCTCTTCGCAAAGCTGGAAGAGGGCAATTCGTGACATGTTTAAAGATATCTTTCCGCAAGAGGATCTTGGATTACGCACAAGGCGGATTGTTGACATGCTCGTGCAGGAAATGGAAAAAGATGGTAGCTTTGATGATCCCGAAAAGGATGCCAAATCTGTGTTAGCGGCGGCCGGCTTATCGATTAAATCATCGGATAAGGGAACCGGCGCAATGTTCTTTATGAGTCGGTCACAAGTAAAAGCTTTGACGGCGTTTGCTAAGGCGAATCCTGAAGTCTTAACTGAAAAACCATCAGCGCAGATTAAGCTAGAGGCACACAACTTGCTCAAGGCCAATCCATCGATCGATGTCGCGCTTTTCGGCCGCATGGTTGCTGAAGACCCTTCGCTTAACACCGATGCAACTGCCCAAGTTGCGCATGCTATATCTACACATAAAGTTAATAATGAGTTTGACTACTTTACTGCAGTTGATGATTTAGCACCTGAGGATAGCGCCGGAGCTGGCCATCTGGGCACAGTTGAGTTCAACTCAGCAACGCTCTACCGATATGCGACGATTGCGGTACATGCTTTGCACCAGTATTTGGATGAAGATACAGCAGCAGCAGTGAGCGGTTTTGTAGATGCGTTTGTCTGTAGTATGCCGACAGGAAAACAGAACACATTCGCGAATCGAACACTGCCTGATGCTGTTCTGGTAACCCTTAGGACGGATCAACCGATTAATTTTGTCGGTGCCTTTGAAAAACCAGTTCCAGCCGGTGTTGAGGGTTATGTTGCATCATCCGCCGCAAGGTTGAAATCACATGCCCAAAATGTATATCTTGATTTTGCCAGTGAGCCTGAAACGTCGCTGGTGGTGGGTGAGATGCTGGAGGATCTTGGTGAGCGGCAGCCCTTTGATAAACTCCTTGTTTCCTTGAAGAACATGATAGACGAATATTGGAGTTGAATATGAGTACGTTGCTTCTGAGATTTGCAGCACCTTTGCAGGCCTGGGGAGTCTCATCGAAATTTGATCGCCGGGATACCGAACGTGCCCCCAGCAAAAGTGCTGTAATTGGTATGATATCCGCTGCACTCGGCATTTGTCGCGATGACGTGAAAATTGAGCGCCTGAGTAAATCGTTATCTTTTGGCACACGTATCGACCACGAAGGTATACTCCTACGTGATTATCATACAGCTAAAAGCATAAAATCTGCTTATGTGACCCATCGTTACTATTTATCTGATGCCGTATTTCTGGTTGGACTCGAAGGTGAGGACAACCTGCTGTTGGAGATCGAACGAGCATTACAAGCTCCATATTATCCGCTTTATTTAGGAAGAAGAAGTTGTCCTCCGGAAGGTAGGCTTGTTATTGGTATACGTCATGGTGTAACACTGGCAGAATCTTTTGTAGCAGAACCCAAACTTCCTGCTTATAAACGGTATGAAAAATCAGACGAGACACCGCTTCGCGTTCTATTGGAAGTCGCGTCGAACATGCCCAATACATATCTTCAAAAAGATCAACCTTTGTCATTTATGCAACAGAATCGCATGTATGGTTTCAGACGCGTTCAGGAATCACTTGTAAATCCATGTTCAGCCGCAACCAAGATGAAGCCTGGATTACAGACAGATCATGATCCATTGGCAGAATTGGAGGACGCATCATGTACATGACACGCTTGTTTTTGGACGTCGAACGGCGACAGACCATGCAGGCTCTGGCTGAGCCAAATCATTTACATGGAGCTATAGAACGTGCATTTAGCGAGACTCGTGTCCGACGGTTATGGCGTATTGACTGGTTCAGAGACCAGTGTTGTTTGCTATTGGTCAGTGAAAAACAACCGGATCTGCAGCATCTCGCCGATCAGTTTGGATTTCCTCATGCGAATCCAGGTTGGGAAACTCGTGATTATAGTCCTTTGTTAAATCGACTGCAGAACGGACAAAGCTGGCATTTCCGGTTGCGAGCCAATCCGATACACAGCAAGATAGAGGGGGAGACAAAGAACACTAAGCGGGGGCGGATATATGCGCATGTTACCCGTGCCCAACAAAAACAGTGGTTAATGGAACGTGCTGAGTCGCTTGGTTTTTTGCTTGAGGACAACACATATGATGTTGTAAATTCGAGCTGGCTACGATTCAGAAAGAGCGGCGGATCTTTCGTGTCTTTTTGTGCTGCTACTTTTGAGGGGAACTTGACTGTTGTTGATCAGGATAAATTCAGAGACGTATTGGTAAGCGGGATCGGTCGTGAAAAAGCATACGGTTGCGGTCTCCTTACTATTGCTCAGAGAAGGGAACCGCGTCATGACTGATGATCCAATCAGTGTCGACAAACCTGAGTTGCACGCTCTTCCCCAGATTAGGGACAGGATGTCGTTTCTTTACCTGGAACATTGCCTCATTAATCGTCAGGACAGTGCAATCACAGTAACAGATGCACGGGGCACGGTTCATGTGCCTGTGGCATCCTTAAGCGTTCTGCTTCTCGGACCTGGAACAAGCATCTCACATCGCGCAATGGAACTAATTGGAAATGCTGGTACGAGCACGATTTGGGTCGGCGAATCAGGTGTTCGTTACTATGCTCATGGACGCCCATTAACTCATTCAGCGCGCCTTCTGATCAGCCAGGCTGCACTTGTCTCAAACGTAAGAACGCGTGTCGCGGTCGCCAGACAAATGTATCAAATGAGATTCCCTGATGAAGATGTCTCACTTCTTACTATGCAACAATTGCGAGGTCGGGAAGGTGCGCGAATACGTGCAGTTTATCGACGTGAGTCCAAAAGAACAGGTGTGCCTTGGGATAAGCGGACATATGATCCAAACGACTTTCGAAGTGGAGATGCGATCAATCAAGCTCTAACTGCGGCACATTCATGTTTATATGGCGTTGTTCATAGTGTTATAGTTGCCCTAGGTTGTGCCCCTGGGCTTGGCTTTATCCATACAGGGCACGAGCGATCCTTTGTTTATGACATTGCCGACCTTTATAAAGCACAAATAACAATACCGATCGCCTTTGAGACTGCTGCTGATAATCAAGCGGATATCGGTGCCAAAACGCGGAGAAGAGTCCGAGATGCAATTGCTGATGGGCATATCCTTGAACAGGCAACCCATGACATCTGTTCGCTCTTGCGAGAAAAAGAGGATGAATCGCTTGATATTCAAACAGAAATACTCTACCTTTGGGATGAAAAGCAAGATCATGTACGTTCTGGTGTCTCATACACTGACACAGGTACAGAAATTGAGCCTGAGTACCCACTGCTTGGGTATGGGGAAATTTTAGGATCAGATCAATGATCGTCATAACAGTAACAAATTGCCCCCCTGGTTTGCGCGGCCATTTGACAGGCTGGTTACAGGAGATAGATACTGGTGTTTATGTCGGGCATATTAATGCGCGTGTACGTGAGGAGCTCTGGAAACGCGTTTGTGAGTATGTGAAAAGTGGAAGTGCTACAATGGTTTTCAGTGCCAACAATGAACAGCGAGCGAATTTTCGCGTTCATAATGCTGCATGGAAACCGATTGACTATGATGGGTTAACATTAATGTTGCACCCAAGTATTGAGGAATCGAAGAAACAGACCAATACGACACGTGGCTTTAGTAAAGCAGCAAAAATGCGCAAAGCGAGAATGTTCGCAAAACACATAGGGATGGAGCCATCGGAGAATGAGCAATATATAGTCATTGATGTTGAAACAAATGGTTTAAATCCACAGGCTGATTGTATTATTGAGATTGGTGCATTACACATTGTCAATGGCCAAGTTACAGGACAGTTTAGTTCGCTAGTAAAAACACCTTCACCACTTCCGTCGTCGATTCAAGAGCTTACTGGGATAACAGATGAGATGCTTGATCAAGAGGGAAAGCCGTTGAGAGAAGTGATAGAGGCTTTTTTTGATTTCGCAGGTGATATGCTTGTCGTTGCACACAATGTGAATTTCGATTATTCATTCATTAGGTCTGCCTGTACCAAATGCCAGATTCCGTTTTTTAACAATGTCAGCATTGACACCTACGAATTAGCACGACGACGAATTAACGATGTTAGAAACTATAAGCTAAAGACTTTAGCTGAGCACCTTGACATTAGAATAGAGAAAAGTCATCGGAGCATTTCTGATTGCTGGACAATTAAACAGTTATATGACAAACTCAATAAAATGAGTGAAGTATGAAGTGGAAAACACCGATGAGATCGTTGTTTTTTTAGTGTGGTCCCCGCATACGCGGGGGTGATCCTTTTCTAATTTCTCTGTGGTTAAATCTGATCAAGTGGTCCCCGCATACGCGGGGGTGATCCCGCTTGCACCGGGCGAATCGGCTACCGTGACCAGTGGTCCCCGCATACGCGGGGGTGATCCTACAGTCACCTGGATGATGCCTTGCTTGGCCAGGTGGTCCCCGCATACGCGGGGGTGATCCCAGTCC
>JAAYDK010000239.1 GCA_012729295.1 Spirochaetales bacterium
GAAAGTTCTACGGGATCGGTCATTACCGATGAACAGACGAAACTAAAACGCGCAATGAACAGCGAAACCATCATACCGAAATTCGCGTTCATGGATCCGGAGACCAATTACTCGCTTCCTGCCTATCAGACCGCATGCGGAGCTTCTGATATTCTTGCCCATCTGCAGGAACGCTATTTTACCACAGTCCAACATAACGATCTTTCTGATCGCTTGCTCGAAAGCTGTATGCGCAACATAATCGCCAACGCTCCGCTTGCTCTCAAGAACCCGAACGAATATCGGTATCGGGCTGAACTCATGTGGACAGGAACGATTGCCCACAATAATCTGCTTGATAAAGGACGTATCGGAGACTGGGCCAGTCACAATATCGAACACGAGCTGAGCGGCATGTACGATATCGCACACGGAGCGGGTCTTTCAATCGTGTTTCCCGCGTGGATGCGCTACGTTTACAAAACCGATATCGACCGTTTTGTCCAATATGCAATCCGCGTGTGGGACGTCAGTCTCCCGCTGAACGATAAAGAAGGAATCATCGAAACTGCAATCGAACGTCTTGAGGCCTTTTATCGTTCGCTCGGACTTCCGGTGAGATTGTCGGATGCGGGTATCGGAAGCGACAAGATCAAAGAAATGGCAGCAACGGCCATGGTAGGCGAACGAGAAGCGTTAGGAAACTTCCAGAAGCTAAACGCTAAGGATATCGAGAATATTTTACGCCTGGCATTGTAAATTACTCTAGTTCTGCAATGGGAAAGCGGTCGATCTAGGCCGCTTTTTCCGCTTTTAGCGTACCGTGATCGATACGCTTTGGTGATCGCTGAATGAAAAATCGAGATTATCGGTGTGTACCGAAAGCAATTCGACATTCGGGGAAATAAGAAATCCGTCGATTACCAACGTATAGTTGTGTCCCTCAGTATAGGGGACGTGGACAGTCCTGACCGAAGGAGTTTGCGCATCGGCTGCCCATGACCAACCGGGCATCCGAGCCCATTCGGGAAGGTCTCGAATCCAAAACAAGTGTTCTGTAGCGGTCGAATGCGGGAAATCGGTTTCTACAAGACGCAGATTCCAATCACCCCCGATAACGACCTTATTTCCCTTTTCGTACTCAGAACGGGCAAAATCCAATACTTGTCTTAGTTGTTGTTCGCGTACCGAAGTTTCTGCAGAATCAAATGCACTTAGGTGTACGTTAACGATTACCCAATTGTCAGCGATTCGAATAATGTGCATCTTGTACTGCTTTCTGAACATTCCCAGGATGTAATCAGGCTCTAGTGCCAGAGCCCGTGTTTCTGCTGCAGTCGGTTCGATAACGGACACTGTTGCATTGCCCATGCGGATTCGTAGCGGCCACCAGACCCATCTGGTAATCAAATCGTCGCTGTAAGTCCAATAGCGATCGAAAAACGCATCTTTTAGTGTAGTATAGACATCGATATTTCGAGTAATCCATGATGTTTTTGCAACTTCCTGAAGCAAAAAGATGTCTGCATCACACCGACTCAGATGATCGATGATACCGTCTAAGTTCTTATAAACGAGCGAAGATTTTTGCGGGCGATAGTGCGAACCGCCGTCCATGAAGAAATCGGCTTCTTTACCCATACCTGCGTATCCGATATTCCAGCTGAGTATCGTCAATTCTGTTTTGCTCTTAACCGGCGAAAGCGGTGGTCCGTCTTTTTCAACGCGTATGGCTTCAATCTCCTTTGGCACTGCAAGTCTATTCGACAACACGACACACCCCGACGATAACATGACAATGATTGTGAAGACGCAGATGGCTGTAGATCTTGTCTTACCGGTCATACGACCTCCATGCGCAATCATGGAACAATCATTTATTGATTGTCAATGTAAAACTATAGTAACATTGCTAAATAGAATTTCAATAAAAAGGGAGTAGTAGATGAAACTTCTGGTCAGACTACTTTCACTGTTGCTTATCGTCACATGGACATGTTCCTGCGTCTCGCTCGAAACCGTTGAAACACAACGCTACCAAAAGACCATACAAGCAGCTCAGGAAACCGGCACTAATCTGATAGTACAAATGAGCGATGTGACCGCGGTGTCGATTGCGGTCATGCACGAAGGTACCATCATACATTCTGAAGGATTCGGCAAGCGCGATATCGAGCAAGACCTCAGTGTCGACAAGCATACGCATTTCAACATCGGTTCGATCAGCAAGA
>JAAYDK010000240.1 GCA_012729295.1 Spirochaetales bacterium
ACAGGCGAATTGCCTCTTCTTTTGCAATACTTCGCTCTTTTTCTGATTGAGCGATTCGTGAGTACTCGCTCATAGCAATACACATAAAACAATCGCTGAATATGTTGTAAGGCTGAACAAGGGGGTTTCCCTTGCGGTCGAGTGCAAAATAATAATCACCCGAAGGAGCTTTACCATGAGCAAGCATGAAATCGACACCGATTTTTGCAGCTTCCTGCCAGGTTGGCGATACGCCGAATAACGAGCAGAGTTTGCTCCATAGAAAAATCTCGCGCCCTTGCATCCACGCGTATTTGTCAGTATCGAAAATCGAACCGTCGAAATCTATACATGATAAATATCCGCCAAACTGCTTATCTAGTGAGTATTTCAACCAAAACGGTACGACATCGTCGAATAACGCATGCTTATATTTATGACGAAGTTGAAGCAGTAGATTTTTATCATCTATATTCATCCCTTGATAGCTCCAGCTGTCATTCCCTTTATAAAATATTTAGACATGAACAAATACATCACAATCATCGGTACGATAGCCAGCGTTAATCCAGTGAACAGCAAACCCCAGTTTGTACTATTCTGACCGAAGAACGAACTCAGACCTACTGGAAGAGTTTTCTTGCTTTCGCTTGTCAGGAAAACCAACGGGAAAAAGAAATCGTTCCAAATGGGTACCGCGTTGTATATCGTTACCAGTGCGATGGCTGAAGAACAGAGTGGGATAAAAATCTGCCAGTAGATTCTAAAATCACTGCAGCCGTCGATTCGGGCAGCGTGTTCCAAATCAAGTGGAATGCTTTTCATAAATCCGGAAAGGATGAAGACCGTCGAAGGTATTCCCATTGCGATAAAGATGAATATTACCGATAACGGCTTGTCGACTAGGTTCATGCTTTTAACAATCAAGAATAATGGGATTACCGCAGCTTTCAAAGGTAACATGATTCCGCTGAGAAAGAGCATGTATAAAAGCGTATTCCCTTTGAAGCGATAGCGTGAAATTCCAAAAGATGCCATAGATCCGAACAATAATACAAAAATCATCGCCGAAGTGGTTACCAACAGGCTGTTTAGAAAAAATCTTGAGAAGTGTTTATCTATCCATAACGTTTTAAAATTTTGAAATCCGAACGATTCGGGTAAACCAAAAGGTTTTTGTAGAATTTGACGAGTTGTTTTAAAAGCAGAAATACACATATTAAACAACGGATAAAGAATCAGCAGCACGTACAAGGACATAAAGATTAATGTAAGGACTATGACGACCTTCAAGCCTGCATGAGCATTCTTGAAGCGGAAATCGATATTCATAATTCCACCTCCTTGCCCCGGCTTGCCCCTATTGTCGCTAATGAGAACAAAAAGGTCATCAGATAAATGAGTACAGAAATAGCGCTCCCGATACCGACCTCCGGACTTCCCGCATCTACCGATCCGAAAGCAGTCCTATAAAAAAGTGTACCGATCGTATCGGTAGCATGATTAGGAGAACCATCCAGACCTGCCATCGTATAAACCTGTTCGAACACGTTAAGACTTCCGATAATCGTCAAGACCGTGATGATGATAACAGAAGGAATGATCAACGGGAAAACTATACGCCAAAAGATACTCCATTCGTTTGCTCCGTCGAGATATGCAGATTCAAGGCACTCTCGAGGAGTATTATCGATTGCTGCCATAAAAACCAGCGATGGGAATCCAATCCAGCGCCAGATATTGACTAAAATTATAGAGATTGTTGCAAATTTTGC
>JAAYDK010000241.1 GCA_012729295.1 Spirochaetales bacterium
TCTTTAACCCACAGAATCCGGATCAATCAAAATCCAGTCCGGTCCACTTACCGGATCAAGAAAATAGACCTTGCCGCTGTCGGTAACAGCATAATGATACGATGCGATGAATTGGTCGCCGTCGGGGGAATCTTCGCCGGCTGCTATAATAAAAGCATGTTCACCATTAATCGTGTCATCATCTATCATAAACTTTGTCGCTTTTTCCCCCCGTGAGTCCATAACATTTCGTAAAAGATCTATCGCTTTCTCGAGGGTATAAGGCCCTAAATCTTCAAGATTCTCGCGCTGATTCTCATTTCTGTTTTCGACATATTCTTTTAATTCTTCGTCTGACATATGTTTTATAGATTCGTCCATTGTCATGAGATCATTGCCCACTGCTACACTGTTATTTTCATCTGTCAAGTCACCTTTGCCGCCCGTTCTATTGGTGTCGGCACGGCACCCCGCCAACAGGACGCAAAGTGCGAGTGCTGTTATCCATATTATCTTTTTCGCCTTGTTTACTCCGAAATGCGTCGCCGGTGCCCATATGATTGTTTTTGTCATAGAATTTCCCTCCTCATGGTTCGATGTTTGTCGGATATATAAAACTGTTTCCACCTCCTTTAACCCGCGGTTCCTAGCTGAGAAGGATTCTCCCCTCAACCTGCGCGTTTATCATGCACGCAGCGGAAAGGCGTTCCACCAGCACATCCAACAAGGATGTGGTCAGCATGCGCGGCTTCCCGTTTTGGTAGACCTCTTCCACGGAGAATCCGAAGCAATCCGCAAAGTTCTGGTAATGGTACCCCTGCAGCCCTACCGTGTAAATACGTTCGTCTTCAATGAACTGCTGTTCAAAGGACAATACAGAAAAATCCCCGGCCTGCCGGTCGAATACTATGCGAAGCTCCCGGGATACCTGGTAAAACTCCGTATGGCCGCCCTCCAACATCTCGTCGCGAAAAACGTAACGAAGCATCCTTTTTAATTGCCGTCCCGTAACGCTTACCTGCATCGCTTTGTCGTCATAGGGGAAAATTTCCAACAGCTCTCCCAACGTTATCATGGAAGAGACCGTCGTTTTCCGAATGGAACCGGAACCTATCAACATCACATCCACAGCGAAATCATCTTTTAGAATATCGGCAAACAGGTTGCCCATTTCGCTTTCCTGATAACGGTTGGGATGGGTCAGCGCACGGGGAAAGCGGCAGAGTACTCGGTTGTACTTTTTGTCTGTCTCCCTCTTGTAACGCAGAATGGTCTGTTCTATCAGTTCATCCCTCGGACAGTAAGTACTTTTTATGGGAATCAGCTTCCATTCATAGCTGTGCACCGCATTTCGATCGGTGTCAATGACAATATCAAACCGTCCCACCTGGCTGGTACCGACACCGGCCTGTACAATTAAAATATCATTGATCTTTTCCGGCTGCTCCAAAATGGTGTGCGAGTGTCCGCCGATGATAAGATCCACACCCCAGTCGGGATCGAGTATTGCCGCAAGCTGTTTGTCCTTCTCAAAACCGACGTGGGTAAGCAGTATTGTAAAATCGATATCTATGTTGCGGTAGGTATTACAAATATGTCCAACCTCCCGTGCCGCATCCTCCACATCGACGAAGCTTCCCAGCATATCCTTTTTCATTCCCATCAGGATCTCATCCGTGATGATACCGATGAACATGATGTTCATTCCATCAATTCTGAGAATTTTGTGCGACTTAAACAAACGGGTATAAGGGTTTTTTATAAAGAGATTGGCGTTGACGATGGGAAATTTCGCGCAACGCTCAAGGAAGAGCAGATGAGCAAGACCGTAGTCAATCTCGTGATTGCCGATGGATGCAATATCAGGTGCGAGCAAATTCATGATTTCAATTGTGGATATACCCATGAATTCACTGTCGATCACCGAGCCCTGCAGCATATCCCCGGCAATTGCGTACAACACGTTTTTTTCCTCATTACGAACCTTGTTGATGTAGCCGGACAGCATGGAGATACCCCCAAGCAGTGACATATCCAGCTTTTCTGCCAGAAAGTCTCCATGCAGGTCGTTTGAATGCAAAATAGTCAGATTTTTATAATTCCCCATTTTGAATCCTCACTTTTATTTGGAATATAAGCCTTCGCCAAGCCTGTAGAACACACCCGTGTATCCGTCCACGGCCAGGCCGCCGTCGTCGGTGATTCTGACGTTTTTGTCCTCACTAGGGATTTCAAGGTATCCTTCGCTGTTTTCCGTATAACTGTAGAACTGTTGTGACTGATCATCCCTGATGCGCATGATCCCCCTATAAATGGTCAGGTTGATTGTGTGTGTGTCATTTTCCCAGCGTCCGCGGAACAAGGATCCCTCCGGAGTTTTTACGGCAGTCACGCCTTCCTTCGGAACGCCGGGAAAAGCGCTGTTCAGCTCAAAGCCCAGCTTATCGGCAGGTTCATACAGCTCATATTCGAACACAAACTTATCGTTCATGCGCGGCAGCACCCTATTCCTGCTGTCTTCAGCCTCTTGCCAGTATTCTTTCATACTCCTTCCCCGTATCTCGCTATCATAAAAATAGCCGTTCTCCAGGGGGGTGCCCTCGCCGTCATAATATGTAAACAAAAGCCCGCCGGGGCAATACAGCCAACGGTCCGTTTCGGCCGCATGCCAAATCCCCGCCGCGGGGGAGCTTTCATCATAGACCGGTATTTTATCCGCCGCTATCAGCCCGATTTCACCCTCAGCACCGGCAAAGTCAATTTGTATCTGTTGTGCCACATATGCGTGGTCATCGGCATTTGTCATTAAGGTTACCGATAAAATGCTTTCCTCATCCAGCAAACAGAGCCAGGTATATACTTTTTTTTCGAGATACTCCTCTTTGTATTCAAGAAGCATACTGTTTCCTTCAAAGGCGAGAACGTCAATACCGACAAATGCAAGGCTGCCTCCGTTAAGGCTTAAAAACGCTTCGTCAAGGCTTTTCACATAGCTTTCTTCAACACCGACGAGGATATAGTCATTGTCCCAATCATCGACAATTTGCGTAACCATGCCTTCATAACCGGGATAATAGTTGCGCACCGTTTTAAACCCTTCAGGCAAAGAGATCATAGCGCCTGTAAGCGGCTCCCTGAAACCGTCCTCTGTAATAAATCCCTGTTGCGCAGATTGCTGATCTAAAGTGCCTGTATCTGACGCGTCTGTTCTTTTTTGCAGTGTTATGCTGGCCAAATTGATAAAATTTTGCTCATCGGAAAGGATGTCGTCCTGGTACAGGGAGAGGCGCAGCTCCGTTCCGGCGGGTAAATCGTAAAATCCGCTGGTAAAATATTCGACATACTTCGACCGGTCGTCGTCGTCTTCTCCTGTAGAAGACAGATCACGCGCCAATAGCGCGTACTCCTTCCATTTGTTTTTTCCTGTCCTTGTTTCGACCTCAAGTATGCACCTAACCTCCGGGCCGTCCGCTCTGGAATAGACGAGCGTTACATCATAGGTGCCATATTCGGGAACTGTGAACCCCCAATATGCCTTGGCTGCGCCTTTCCATTGGCCTAAATTTTTCAGGGAATCACCCTCAAGGATAATGGGCGGATCAAAATAGTATGCGTCATACGCATCCAATACGATGTCCCCGTCATCCATCTGCCGGAACGAAACCGTATAGCGTGTATCCTGCTTTTCGCACCCGGTCAGCGTTATAAAGATAAAAAGTAAAAGCATAATGGTGGTAAGCCTAGATAATATTTTTATAAACATACCCTTCTCCTTCGGAATAACAGACAAATCTGTTCCGGATTACAATCATTTCTTCTTCTTTTTAATCTTCTTTTTTATTAACAGGACGATCACCACGATTACCCCTACAGCGAGGAGGATCTCAAGTACAAAGAGTACAGTGAAGATGATGTTTGTCAGACGCTCATCGGTGTCTTCGTCCTCAGAATCGGAGAACGATAAATCCATATCCTCAATGAATTTAGAATCCCCGTCCGGAGTATCATACTCACCTGAGGTTTCTGTTATGGTAGAGCCGGAGTCATTGCTGACAAGCATGAAAACGATGGTATCATTGGGGTCCAGCCATTCGTACGGAATAGTCAGCGACTTCTCTTTGATCCGGTATGCCAGCATCATTTTTTCGCCGCTTATCCTGGAAACCGCTATCACATCGTAGTCGACATCATTCACGTATTCCTCGTCATAGACCGCCGTATCCCATTGGAGCTCAAAGCCTGAATCTGTTTCTTCCACATCAAAAAACAAGATTTCCGACTGCTTCGGATAAACGGACGAAAAGCCAAGCACCATGCCGGAGACATCAAGAACCTCAAGCTCCACAATTCTCTCATCATAAGGCATCAGGGCTACAAACGCTGCGTACTCCGCAGGCTGTCCGCCACCGTCTGAGATGCCTTCAAACCGAACATCGAGATTGACAATGCCGATAAGATTGTACTCTGAGTCATAACCGCACAGTGCGTAATCGTTTCTACCGCCATAAACAACCGAGCTCACGCCGTCGACAATCTCAACCCGGTCAATCACCGCTTGTTCACCCTGTGCGTAAACCATTCCCTCAATCATATAGTATTTCCCGCCTTCGGCGGCAAACGCAGTGGTACCACATAACAGCAAAGCGGATAACACCATGGCCGTCAGCCTCATTAGAATATTTTTTTTCATAGCCGTTCCTTTCTTAGCCCAGACTGTGCAAAAACAAGCAATATTATTAAATCTATGCAAGTTTAGCGGCTGTAGATTGCTGCAATTTAGCACTCAGCGATATTGAATCCTGTCCGTATCGAATGTGCTTCTGGCCGGATTGCTGCCATAAATCGGTTCTATTCCTTCTGTATACCAATACGAATATTCCCGCAGCTCTTGAGGCGGATATAATTCATAATACTGGCATATCAAGTCGAAAACAAGCGCCTCAGAACCCATGCCGTCCGCAGCTTCAGCCGCTTTATCAAACTCGTATTCAATGGCTTGCTTAATATCAGAGGCAGAGGCACCGATGGAATAAGCGTATTCAAGATACCAGGAGTAAAAGCCCAGGACATAATCTATGTTGTAGTCCCGTCCTCCCCACTGGACAGACCCGTAATCAAAATTGTCAAAATTCAACAACTCAAGACGCTCTTCTGATGAAAAGCGGCTATATGGACTCTTATCGGCCTTCGGTGGATCATTGTCCGGATCGGGTTTCGGTGTCGCCGTAGCGGATTCCGGACTGTGTTCCGGCGGATCAGGCTGTTTGGCAGCGCTGTCCGGAGGCGGTGTATGGAAATCCTCCGGCCTCACCTGTTTGTTGGTAACCGGGTTCACTTCCGGAACAGGCGGAGTTTCGGGCTGAGGCACATACTGCTTTTCAACGTCCTTGTTCGGATATGCCCCGGAAATGGTCGACCATGTAAAATATGTGATATTACCGGCCCGGACGAATGCCAGAAAAAAGTAATCCGCTTTAATCCAATGATGCCCGCAGGGCGACTCGGTAAAGAACACCCGGTCGGACTCAAGCCTGTTGGCTCCGTATTCTTTCAGCGTGATTTCAGTTTGCACCAATGTGAACAAGTGTTTTGTATCTGCGCGAATGGAATTTACCATCGGCTCAACATTTATTATATTGCCGAAGTTTCTTTTTGAAAGGTTTTCATTGGCAACCTCCAGCAAACGGGTGTCTCCAGACAGCTGTATCTGATCTTCCTTGAACGGCTCAAGCCCGCGCAGCTTGCGAACCTCATTGAGCATCTGCCTGTAACTGTTTTTCAATTGCGTCAGCTCTTCATCGCTCAGATCGTTTTCGGAGGGACGGCTGGCGACAATCTTTCCGTCGGTGTATACGCGCGGAAGTACATTATTATAGTTCGGCACCAAATACCGATATGCCTGTTCCCATACCATGCTCGTGGGCCAGTGTTGGTGGCCGGAGCCCATAAAGCTGGAACGGTTCAGCATGGCTTTTCCGGTTTTTGGGTCGAAGGGATTCTGTACGTCGTGTATTAAAATACCACTGCTGTCATTGTCAGTGGCATGACGCAGGAAGCTGCGGGTACCTGAAATGACTTTACCGTTATCGGTACCGAAAACTCCGTGAGGCACGCCGTTTATGTCCGGACTTAACTGACCGTCCGGATACTCGTCGCCGTTGCCAAATATATGCCCCAGCTCGTGCAGCAGTGTCGCTTCCCTTGCCTCCAGGCTGGGAGAACCGTGCAGCGTCAGCACAATTGAATTCCGGCTGTCGGTATAGCCCATCGTTTCGCCTACAGAGTTGGAGCTTTTAATGGTGAGCGGGGAGGTAACCGCACAAGCAACAACATCATACTGGGGGGCGGATTTAATGCGATATTTTTCAATGTCAGCAAGCAGTTTTGATTGCCCTCCGGGGGTGCTGATGTCGTAACCGCCCTCGCCCGTGCCTAGGCTCAGCTTCGCATTGTGAAACTTGCGGATGGCTTTGTTATCTGAAATCGGCAGAGGCTGCTTACTTAGCGGAAACGTGCTCCCATTCAACTCAGGAGCCTCATATACCTTGCCATCATACATAACTGATGCGGAAATCAGAAGAAATGCGAATTTCCGGGATTCATTGAAGATCGCCTCGGTGGTTTTGGTTTCGCCGTTGATAGAGGCGACGAATTTGTACCGTCCGGCTTTCCACGACTTCACCGACGCCATCGACGGGTTAAATGTGACAATTTGCAGGTTCCCCGAATCAAATGGCTTGACATTGGCAAGAAGAGATCCCTCATAGTATATTTTTAATGACATTTTATCCGGGTTGATTTTTGTCTTATCGGTGAGCACAACCTGAA
>JAAYDK010000027.1 GCA_012729295.1 Spirochaetales bacterium
AGTGCAGTCACGCTCCCTCCGAAACCGCCAGGGCCGATCGACAGGCTCTGGATTGCATCCAGGGTATCGGATTCGAGTGCAGCATAGCGTGCATCCGGATGTGGTTGGCCGACCGGTCTGAATAATGCGCGTTTAGATAAATATGCAGCATAATCCATGGTTCCTCCGATTCCGACACCGACGACTATCGGAGGACAGGGTTTTCCTGATGCGGTTGCAACGATATCGACTACGGTTTTAAGTACGTCGTTCCTTGAAGCTGTCGGATCGAGCATGACGATTTTTGAACAGTTTTCGCAGCCGAATCCCTTTAACATCAATGAAATGGTGAGCGAACCGCTATGGACGGTATTCCAATATACAATGGCAGGCAGATTCGTCTGTGTGTTTGTTCGAGCGAACAATGGTTCTGAAACAACCGATTTTCTGAAATAGCCGTTAGCTACCGCGTCTGCGATTCCCTCATTCAGCGCACATTCGATTGCATGCATGGACAGATTACAATCGGGTCCGACATCGATGCACGCCAAGATCATCCCCGTATCCTGACACATCGGAATACCGCGCTGTTCTGCAATCTGAAGATTTTCTAAGATTGCCTGCAGTAATTGTCTGCTTGCCGCAGCACGCTTGTTTGTGCTATCAGAGACCAACACGTGCGTATCTTTTGCCAATGCCTGCTGCAGACGTTCTACCAGTTGCACTTCAAGCGTTTGTGAAGCATTAAGTAGCGCTTTACCGACTTGGCGGCGAACATCGTCTGGATGTATCATTGCTTCCTCGCATCTATGTTCTGGAAATACGCTATGAATAATGCGGCAATCGAGATGCCGAGTGCGGTACCGATTACATCTGCCAACACATCAGGCAGCTGACTTGAGCGCTGAACCAGCGGTTGCAGAATTTCAATCAGGACTCCTAATAGTAACCCGCATATCATAACCGTTGAGACTTCGCGTATCCTTCGTCCTATGCTGATGTTTTGTCCAAGTTTGGCAATCGATAGAAAAAAGCAAAATCCGAAGGCAGTATAGGCCAGCATGTGTGCACCAAAATCGGCAAACAGCATGAAATCGACCATCTGCTCGATTTGAGATGCAGGCATAAGGGAAAAAACGAATATTAGCAATGTTACCAGCGCTAGTAGTATTATTCCTATCATGCGGATGGTACTATACTTCATACCAAATCTCCCTGTATCACCTGTCTGTCCTTCATAGTTGCCATGAGGGTTCTTACAAACGTATGCTTATCGCCGAAATCACGGGGGGCAGCCAACCGATGCCGTGGAGTATCGCTGACAAACCGCTGAATCATCATATCTTTGGATAGGCGCCTTAGCAAGTATATCGTATAATCCAGATGCCGTTGCGGTGAAGGAGCTGTCAATACTCCGGCTTCGTATTCCTGAAAATAGCGCGAACCGGCAACGATATGGAGATTATGAATTTTAACGGCGTCCACCTTCACCTGGCGTAATATTGCAGCGGTACGTGCGATGTGTTCGTAGGATTCACCTGGCAATCCGAGGATGACGTGCGCACTGCAACGCAGCGACGATCTTTGGGCAATCTCACAAGAGCGAACGAACTGGTCGACCGTTTCTCCCCGGCCGAGTGCGGCAAGTGTCGAGTCATTTGCCGTCTGCAGACCTAACTCTACCCATACCTCATCGACTTGTTTTTTATAGGATGCAAGCAGATCGGCAATACCGGAATCAAGACAGTCGCTTCGGGTACTGACGATGAATTCGCGATAGGTTCCCGTAGACAACGCGCAATCATACAATTCCTTTAGCACCTCTGCTGAACCGAATGTACTGGTAAATGCCTGAAAATAGATGCTCCGCCCGCCTTGTCCATACCGTCTGTCCAGAAAAGCAGATCCATGCCTGATTTGTTCCAGTATGGAAATCTTGCGTCGCTC
>JAAYDK010000242.1 GCA_012729295.1 Spirochaetales bacterium
ATAAATTAATTACCTACACCCTTAGCGGCTTGTTTGCCGGAATTACCGGTTTCCTGTTGGCCTCTTTTACCGGTGGTGCCACGCTCGGGATGGGCGGAGAATACCAGTCAAACTCAATCGCGGTAGTCGTAGTTGGAGGAACGAGTATTGCCGGAGGGGATTCGAATGTACAAGGAATCATAGGAGCCTCGATCCTTCTGTATCTGATTACTAACTTCCTTAACATTATCGGCCTCGGAGCCAGCTACCGCAGTATCGTCACCGGTGTCGTTATCGTCGGTATCATCCTTGCAACAGGGCGGGGAAAGGCAAGGAATTAGCTATGGAAACCTATTACGATCTTAGCCACCCTTTTGACGAAAATACATATCATCCATTTGGATTTCCCTCCTTTATAAATCAGCAACATTTCGCCAGCCACGGTTGCCGTCATGCGATTGCTACCTTCAGTTTACATACATCGACTCACATCGATGCCCCATATCACATGGTGGAAAACGGTAAATCGCTTGAGGACATCAGTCTGGCAGAATTGATAGGGCCGGCAGTGGTGGTCGATCTTTCTCCGCTCTATGGGCCGGAATGTGCTCCGTCGCGAGCTGTTGGTGTCGAACAACTTGAAAAACGGCTTGAAATTGCAAAGCTAGAAATACGTGCAAAAGATGCCCTTATCCTTTATCTGGGGAGGGCAAACCAATATCTGACAGATACGTACCGCTATTACACCGACTACAGCACGCTCGGTTTTGACTTGTGCCAGTGGATTGCTCAGCATAAACTGAGACTTGTCGGTCTGGATGCGCCCGATGTCGATTTGCCGCAGGAGTACCTCTGTCCACCGTTCGCTCCCGTGAACCACCGATATCTGTTGGAGCGCAACATCTATGTGATAGAAAACGTCGGCGGTGAGATTACTAAGCTTCTGAATCGAAGAATTGAACTCATACCGGCTCCGCTGAGGATTAGAGGGTCCTATGCATCCGGTTCTCCCGTTCGCCTTTTGGCACGAGTATAGTAGGAGGAATATGAAAAATATTATCGACCTTTCTTTGTTGTTGGATGAAAGTCTGCCCGGTACCTGGCCTGGCCAGCATCCATACAGCCATGTAATCTGGAAAGATTTTCCCAGTGCCGAAGAAGCCTACAGCACCTATCACTTCACCATGGACGAACATTGCGGAACCCATTGCGACGCACCTGCTCATTTTATACGGGGAACCGACGACCCAGATTCCGATTTGTTCGGAGATTCTTTAGATTTGATGCGCATGCAGGGCCCGTTGAAAGTAATCGATGTAAGATTTCTCAATGAACAGAAGAAGGCGGGTATCAGCCCTTGGATCGAAGTGGTGCATGTCAACGAATGGGAAACACGAAACGGAGCACTGCAAGCGTCGGATATAGTGGTCTTTCAGACTGGTTGGGACTGTTATTATAAAAAAAATAATGCGGGTTATCGGTATGGAGACGGTCCGATACGGGATCGAAAAACCCCCGGGTGGCCTTCGCCTTCGGTTGATACACTAAGCTATCTTTACGAAAAAGGAATCGTATGCCTCGGCATCGATTCGCCGAGCATGGGAGCTACCCATGACGGAATCCCCCCGCATCAGTTCGGTCTAGGCCGCAGGATGATATATGTCGAAGGTCTGGCTAATCTGGATGCAGTTCCCGCAACCGGTGCGACCTTTTTGTTCCTGCCGCTGAAGATCGCCCGCTCTACCGGTTGTCCCGGCCGAGCTATTGCCTATATACCGTGAAAATCCTACTTTTTTACGTTCCCTAAAAGCTGTATCATGAGATGACTGATAGGATGGGTGGAATGGAAAAACTTACAAGTGTAAAACGACAGTCTCTGCGAATTCAGGTGTATAACCAGCTGAAAGAAAAAATTCTACAAGAGCAGTGGGGCATCGGTGAAAAACTACCCTCCGAAGCCGAGCTATGCGAATCTTTCGGGGTAAGTAGGGTCACCGTCAGAGCCGCACTTCAGCAACTCGAGATCCTCGGTCTTGTCGAAACACGTCATGGCGGGGGAACCTATGTACGCGAATATAGTGCCATCAAGACTTTGGACACTCTTCATCCTTTGCCACCCATCAACCGGCATAAGGATTTGATTTCCGTGCTGGAATACCGCCAGATTGTCGAAAAAGGAACGATTAAGCTGGCTTTGCGCAATATGACAGATGAAGATATCGAACAACTCGAACATACCTACCGGTTGATGCTCCAGACGATAGATAATCCAAAGCGGCACGCTGAGGCCGACCATTCATTTCATTATCTACTGGCAAAGATTTCACAAAACTCTCTGTTATGCAAAGTATCCTCCACGATAAATAATATTTTAGCAAATTCCATGGCCGATATCGTAAAACTCCTTGGACCTAATTTGGGTTTGAAATATCACAGGAAGCTGATCGACGCTATCAAAGAACGGGATTCGCTTAAGTGCGAAACCCTGATGGAAGAACATATTCAAATGACAATCGACGCTATTATTCAAGCAGGGACAGAAGACCAATAGAGGTTATCCCGATGGGATAACTTGTAAAAATGGTTCGAACCGTGTACGTAATGAAATCTGTAAAGAATGTTAAGAGATAATGAAGAATCTATATAT
>JAAYDK010000243.1 GCA_012729295.1 Spirochaetales bacterium
AGGTACAGCTGTGGAAACGCGTTTATCAAACGGTCTCCCATCCTGCCGTCCGATGCAGTTATCCCGTATCCCCACAGATGCTCGCCTCCGTCGGTCTTAAAACCTGCAATTCCGACTTCTTCAAGCAGGTATCTGCGTTTAGCTAGCCACCATTCGCAAGTATCGCAATTGGTAAAATCAGGAATCAGACTCCCTTTGAACCATCCGGGTGCTGATGTGTATCGACTGCCGTCTGCAGTGCCGAGCACAAGTTTGTGCTCGACTGCATGTGTCTTGTCGAGCTCGTGCTGGCGGTGCTTCCGGTTGTCTAGGGACCGGAGCACCGGAATCTGCCACAGCACCGTATGGATACCTTGTGCGAGAAGACGTTTGACCATACTTTTCGGGTCCGGCCATAGTCCGTCTTGTTTGAAGTGAAAATCCTTAAGCGTGAACGGAGTATCCTTTACCTCGTACTCTGCATCGTTGAAGATATAAAAGGTGGTCTCGTCACTCCAGGCTTCGATAACCAAAGCAGTAGCGGGGATGTCAGTTTCCCGTGTCTTTTCAGCCATCCGTTCTACGAGTTCCTGACTGTTCCAGTCGTTTGCCGACATCCATAATCCCAGCGCCCACTCGGGAATCGGAGGACATTGTGGGTTATGTGCTATAAAAGCCGAGCGGATAGCTTGCGGTGAACCGAAGAGGAAATCGAAACGGCATGCTTTGCCGACAACCGTTTCCATACACATCGACCATTGGTCGGGTGCTCGCGACGCCATGTCGAACTCGACCAATCGTTCGGTATGGACGTGTAGTCCCCAGTTTCGGTTCGTGATGAAAAACGGCATCGGAACATACGTTTTCAGCCTTTGATTTTTATATTGCTCAAATACTCTGTTGAGTATGATATTGCCACGCTGATCGAGTGCATTGTAGCGTTCGCCGAAGCCTGCGTATCGCTCGCCAGCGGGCGCACGTGCGCTGATAGTCACATATGCAAAGGCTCTGCCGGTTTCGTCGAACGTCTCGGAAATTTCAACCGGCTTCGTCATCGAAAAACATGTTGCGCTGTCCCTATCGACTCGCCATGTCAAGTTCTTCTTGTCGATGACGACGGTGCAGCTTCCTTTCAGTTCTAATGAATCTTCTAGCTCGGAGACCTGCCATGCAGAACCTGAAGCATAGTGGACATACTGTTGATTCTCTTTTGAAATCGAGATACTCAACTTGCCGTTGTTGTCGGCAAATTGAATCGAAAGGTCTTCACATCGAATAACGACTCCGTCGTTTCCATAGCTGGTCCATGTGGTAATTCGGCCACTTTTGAATGTCTTGCCTACTGAACAGGCATACCAGGAAGAATACACGTCATCGCTACCGGTACAGGCTTTGAAGCGATAATACACGGTCGTTGCGATATTCACTGCCGGAAGGACCGCCATCCACCATCGCTGGCCTGGATCGTTACCGATGCAGTCGCTTTCTCCGATACACGTTGCATCAACGAGATGTGCTTCCGATTCTGATTCCAGACGGTATTGTACATGCATCGTTTCGGCTGCATGAGTCGGAACGGTCCCTGCACCGACCATAATCGGTTCGCCCACACGCGGCATGCGGGGAAATCGTTCAAACGGCTGTTGGAAATACGGCTGTCCATTGCCAAATGGTCGATGAATGATCGAAAGAGTCTTGTTGTCCATATCTGTTGGTCCTATAATCTTTTCATAAGGTCCGGACGATCGATCTCAACTACCTATCGTCCGGATACCGCGCTGGTCCAGGCGGATAAAAGACGATCCGCCTGGTTCCAGTTGTTACAGCTTGATCTTTTCGGTCGCTTCGGCCTGAGCTTGATCCAATGCGTCTTTGGCCGTCAATTCGCCATCGCGTGCGAGTTCGATTTTCGTATTCACGATATTCGTCAGCTCGCTGAACTGCAGTAATGCAGGAGGCTTGACCGCATACTGCAGAGAATTCAACACCGCGATTTTGTTATCGGGCGGGGTGTCTGCCAAATAGCGTTCCATCACGGTCGGGTCTCCGACTGTCGGTAATTCCCATTGTGCGTCGAGACGTAACTGAACGACATCGGGATCGGTTGCCATGAAAGTGAGGAACTTGAACGTCTCTTCGGGATGTTTGGTCGTGGTGCTGATGCATCCGACGTTTCCGAAGAAGTGGGTTGCTTTGGAAAGATTACCCGGTTCCATCTCGATTCCCCATGGGAATGTTACCCGATCTTTCAAATCGGTAAATGCCCACACACCGTTGAGCCACATACCGAGTTTGCCGTCGACAAACATGTCTCCCTCGGGACGGTTGGCCTGCTCTTCTCGAGTCGGCATTACGTGATGTTTCCACACTCTGTCGAGCATATACTGCAGCGTTTCGATATTCTGGGGGCTGTTGATCGTAAACTGCTTGCCGTCGGCGGTCATGAGTCCTCCGCCATTCTGCTGGACAACCTTATAGAATTCCCAGAACTGAATCGGATTGTAGGCTCCCCAAATGTCCTTGCCCAAAGCAGTGATTTTCTTTGCAGCTTCGAGTGCGTCGTCCCATGTCCAGTCGGCTGTCGGATAGGGGGTCTTGGCCTGATCGAACAATGCCTTGTTGTAAATCAGCACGACGGTCGAGAACGATTGCGGAATTGCCATCACTTTACCGTTGAAGCTTACCGCATCAAGCAATCCCTCTCCGAAGACGTTCTTACTCATGCCGGTTTTAGTAAACAATTCGTCGAGCGGACGGTTCGAACCTCGCAGTGTGAATGCTAAAAACTGTTCCATGTTCAGTTCGAACGCATCGGGAGCATCTCCACCTGCGATACGTGTGATGAGACTGGTCCAGTAGTTGTCCCCGTATCCCATCGACTCGAGTTCCACTTTGATGTTCGGATTTTTAGCCATGAACAAATCGACCATCTTGCGTAGCGTTTCGGCATTATGTTCACCTGCCGAAAAATTTGCGTATCTGATGGTTACCACTCCCGGTTCGGCTTGTCCTGCACCGAATAGCGGAGCGACCATCGTCAGGACCAGTAATAGTACCAGTCCTATCCTTTTTCCCTTACACATAACGTATCCTCCTTAGTTTTCGTTCCTATCGGAACTTCGTAATCAGGCTTTAATGCCTCCGGTAGAGAGGCCTTGTTCTACATAACGCTGACTGATTAGATAGACTATGACAATCGGAATAATCGAGATGATGGCACCCGCCATCTGATAATGCTGATAGTTGTAGAAATTAGATCCGAGGTTGGACAGACCGAGCTGAAGCGTCCATTTCTTGCGATTCGTGAGGATAATCAATGGCCAGAGGAAATTGTTCCAGGCACCCATGAAGTTAAACAGACCCATGGTGAATAGTACCGGTTTGGCCAGCGGCAGGATGATGGTCAAGAATATTCGATAGAGCGAAGAGCCGTCCATCACCGCTGCTTCGATATATTCGTCGTGGATTTTGATGAAATTTTGACGCATGAGAAAAATACCCATCGAGTTGCACAAAGCGGGCAGGACCAGCGCGGTATAGGTATTCAGCAGTCCTAACGTTTTGAGTGTGATGAAATTTGGAATCATAGTAATCGTTCCGGGAATCATCATTGTTAGCAGGATCGAAGAAAACATCAGCTTCTTACCCTTGAATTCTATCTTGGCAAAGGCAAACGCAGCCATGGCTGATGTGAGCAACGGCAATAATGTGAGCAGAATGGCAACTTGAATGCTGTTGAGAAAAGCTCGCAAGAAGTCGATGTTGGCAAGCGTAAAGATAGCTTTATAAGACTCGATGCTCGGTTCGCGCGGAATCCAGCGAATCGGAATCGAGAAAATCGCTTCGCGAGCTTTTAGCGACGTGCTGACCATCCATAAAAACGGTAGCAGGGCTGCGATTGCCGCGGCAGTGATGAAAAGATAGAATAGCGTTCGTAAAACAACTCTTTCAACTCTCATAACTCACCCACAGCTTTTCCATCCTGAACTGGATGATCGTCGCAATGATGATAACGATTCCCAATACCCAGGCAATTGCGGAAGCGTATCCCATCTTGTAGTAGGTGAAGGCATTGCGGTACACCTGTTCGACCGGAACCCGCGTGGCTCCTGCCGGGCCTCCCTCGGTCATGACGTAAATCGATTCGAAGACCTGAAATCCTGCAATGACGTTGATAACGAGCAAAAGGAAAATCGTAGGCGAAACCAACGGCAGGGTGACGTATCTGAATTGTTTGAACGCCGATGCGCCGTCGATACGCGCAGCTTCGTAATAAGAGTGTTCAATGCCTTTTAAAGCAGCAAGGATGATCAAGGCATAATAACCGGTGTCCTTCCACACCGCTGCCATCACTACTCCCGGCATCGCCCATAATTTGTTGTGCAGCCAACTCGGTCCCTGAATGCCAAACTTACGCAAGAAGATGTTGATGATTCCGTATTCGCCATGCAGCAGCCAGCGCCAGATCAGTGCCACGGCAACCCATGAGGTAATAACCGGTAGATACAGCAGTACTTTGTAGAGCGTCTTCGCTTTGAACGCACGGTTGAGCATAACCGCTTCCATCGTGGAAGTTACCAGTACGAGCGGGATATAGAGTACGAGATAGTAGAGCACGTGCAGATATTGTTCGCGCATATCCTGATATTTAAAGTATTCGATGAAGTTCTTCAGGCCTACGAACTTAATATCGGAAGCCGGACGAAGCGGGTCGTACTCGAGCAGACTGAGCACTAGAGAAGATGCAATCGGCAGGATATAGAAGAGCACCAAGCTGAATATTGCAGGAGCGAGGAATACTATCAGCGCAATCCGTTTTTGCCGAGTTCCGCCAATATACATTATGCTACCTCCAATTGGTCGTGTTGGAAAAGAACTCCCGAATAGCCAATGCCGCAACACCGCGAATCCATTCGTCGTTGCTCGGTTCTAATACAATCAATTCGACACCTTTTGCCAAATCGTAAACGGTATTTGCCCGTACATGCTTCCAGAGTTCGTCGACGAAGAACTGAGCCGCATTCGTACGTTCACCGCCTATGATGAGCGCCTGGGGATCGAACAGATTTATCAGCGACGAAACGGCAATTCCCAAATACGAGCCCATTCGGCTGAATACGGCTAAGGCATTGACATCGTTTTGTCGTGCCGCCTGCAAGATTGCATCGATGGTAAGAAGCTTTCCTGTTTTTTCGTAATAGGTTCTGATAACGGCACGGTCGCTTGCATAAGACTCGAGGCAGCCCTGTTTGCCGCACGCACATTGCGGAGCATCGGGATCAAAGGATATTCTGGTATGGCCGAGTTCACCGGCTCCGTTATGGGAACCGGCAAACAGCTTTCCTTCGATGATGATTCCAAGTCCTATTCCTTCTCCCACGGACAGACACAGAAAATTTTCATAGCTTTTCCCAGAACCGAAGAATTTTTCTCCAATCGCAAATGTGTTCACGTCGTTTTCGATATGGACCGGCATTGAAAAGCGTTTATGGAGCCGCTTTTTCAGTGGTACATTGCTCCACCCGAGCACTGAACTTTCCAACAAAACCCCGTCGGAAGAAACGCGACCGCCTACCCCGATTCCGATTCCAAGCACCGGAATCAGCGGGTAGGTGCTGCGGTGACGCTCGATCATATCGCTGACGAACGATTCGAAAAGAGTAAGATACGGTTCGGGTTCCAATTCAGATTTCATGGATATCGATTGCTGATGGATGATATTTCCACCCAGATCAACAGTTGCTCCGGCAATCATGTCTTCCATCATCTTCAGACCGAGAACTGCTCCGGCCCGGTTGTTGATCTGCAAAAGTATCGGCGGTCTTCCGCCGGTTGACCCGATCGTACCCGTTTCGATGATGATTCCCTGCTTGAGCATTCGGTCGCAGATTACCGTACACGTTGAGCGCGTAAGTCCGGTAAGACGAGACAGGTCTGCCCTGCTTACCGAACCGTTCGTTCTAATGGTATCGAGTACTGTTTTATAGTTTAATTCTTTGATAAATCCATTATCACCAATCGTCAACTTAATTCGACCTCCGAACTAAGTTCTATTATTATTCCACTTATAATCAGCTGTCAACAAAAATATTTTACTAGTTATTTACTTATTATTTTACATTTAATAAGAAAGTCATCGAGATAAAAGACATGAATAATAACAAATCTATTTTGTTTTGGCATCTTGCAAAGATGGATGGTGCTTTTTGCCATGATATGTGATTCAGATGATTCTTCTAGACTGTAATTCGCTCGATAATGGTTGAATACCACTGTTGTGTGCATTATCCTGCCAATATTGATACACATAATCTTTGATGATTTGGAGCGGCAAGATGAAGGCGTTAGTAAAGTATGAAAAAGGTGTTGGCAATTTCATATGCAAGGATATACCGGTACCCCGTCCAGGTGAAGACGAAGCGCTGATCAAGGTCGTCTATGCCGGTATTTGCGGCACCGACCTTCATATCTATCATGATACGTATCCGAATACACCGCCGGTGGTGCTCGGCCATGAATTTAGCGGCATCATCGTTTCCTTGGGCTCCCGGGTTAAAAACTTTTCGGTAGGCGACCGGGTCGTTTCTGAAACGAACCAATCGTACTGTGGCGTATGCGAACTGTGCCAGGATGCACGCTATTGCCTATGCAACGAACGCAAGGCACTCGGACAAAAGCGCGACGGCGCGTTTGCCGAATATGTGGCGGTAAAGAGCAGCAATCTGTTTAAGATTTCTGAATCGATGGATATGAAGACAGCTGCACTAGCCGAACCGTTGTCCTGTGTAGTTCATGCGATTATGGAGCGTTCGACAATCCAAGCTGGCGATGTCGTACTCGTCAGTGGTCCCGGACCGATTGGCCTGATGGCGTTGATGATTAGTGTATTACAAGGAGCCCGTGTAATCGTATGCGGTACTTCCACCGATGCAAATCGGCTCCAGATGGCTAAAACACTGGGAGCGAAACGTATCGTTGATGTAACTCAAGAGGATCTGAAAACCGTTATCGATGAAGAGACGAACAATCGCGGATGCGATGTCGTGTTGGAGTGTTCTGGCTTTGGCAAAGCCATCCAAAACAGCCTTTCGGTGTTAAAAAAGCGCGGTATTTTTACTCAGATCGGTTTAACTGAAGATCCAACGCTCATCGATACCAACCTACTCTGCTTCAAGGAAATTGATTATCGCGGATGCCTGTCGAAAACAAACTGGTCGTGGAGACGAACCGTACGTCTTATGGAAGAGCGTGCAATCCCGCTTGAAACATTAGTCAGCCATGTGTTCAAACTTGACGATTGGCAACAAGCAATAGATGCCGCAATGCAGAGATCCGGGCTGAAAATTGTCTTTGACATCGGAAGTGAAACGTCTCTTTAATGTGTGAATCAGCGGTTGTGAAGATATACCAAGACCAATGCAACTAAGATCGATGTAAGTGATGTCGTTCTTTTCGCGCTCAGAATCCGATGGACGCTGTTAACTGAACACCGGTAAACGAATAAAGATCTTTGTTTATCACCGGTTTGACTCCAAGAGCAATCTGCATACGATTGGCCTCGTCTCTGGTAAGACCAAGACCGTTACGCAATATCCTGTTGTACCTTGGTCCATGAATCAACGGCATGATTGCCTGAACGATTCTTCCTACGACAAATGCTCCTCCTCCGATAAACATCGAATACAAAGCGATATCGGTAAGCGGATCGGACGAACCGAATCCGTATGATTCGCCTGATATCGCATACAGTGGATACAGCAATAAAAAGTCGAATATGAACAGGCCTACACCGATTGAGGCAACGGATAAGGTTGCCGCATCGCTGATGATGCCAAACCACTCGGTCGATCGGTCGTGCTGCAGTTGCGAACCTTTTCCGAAACCGAATAAAAGGTTTTTAAAGACCGGCCAGGCAATCGACACTTTCGCCTGCTGATACACATCGATTCGGTCTTGCAATGGCAACTGTGTGAAATCGTAGGATGCAAAAGTGTGTTTCATGTGAGAGATTGTCGATCCCTGCAATTGAGGCATGTCGATGTTCATAAGTTCAACAGATGAAACTTGAGCGAGTAACACAAACAAAAAGACGCATAACAATGTGAACATAATGAGGCGCTTATACATGATTGACTCCTGCGTAATGATTAGTAGGGATTATAGCATAGAAATATTACTACATGCGTATGTAGCGCGATACGTACCTATTTTGCATCGAGAATCTGATGGAATGCGTAAGTGAGGTGTGCCTGTATGTTATTTTGGGCTTCCTTTGCATCGTGTTTTTCGATTGCATCGATAATTGCCGCATGATTTTCGAAATAGATTTTCCCATTACCGAAAAAATCGTTGCTCTTCTCAGCTATGCTCACCAGATGGACGTTGGAAAAGTTCATCAGCTTATGGAGCCGTTTATTTTCAGAAATCTTGTACAGGGTTTCGTGAAAATAGAAGTCTTGCTCGGTAGCCTTTTTCATGTCCTTTTCATCGATAGCCTGTTTGTACAGTTTGTTAATCGTACGCAACAATGCAATATCTTTTACACTCGCACAATCGGCAGCCAAGCTTACCGCAAGGGTCTCCAGCGATTCACGAATTTGAAATATTTCAAGGATGTCTTTTTGTGAGAATTCACACACCATCGTGCCCCGATGGGGAATGGAGACGACAAACCCTTCTTTTTCAAGCCGGGTAAAGGCGAGTTTGATCGGTGTCGGACTGACTTCCAACCGTTCAACCATTTCCTTGAACCGCAGCCGCTCCCCCGCTTTCAGTTCTCCGCTGAGAATCATCCGTTTGATTTCGTCATAGGTTTTATCCACGAGTGATTCGTACACTATTGCTCTAGACATGATAAGGAAGTATAGCCCAATAACACATAAAATGGAATGCTCAATTTTTCATGATAAATTAAAAATTAAAAATTAAATTTGACAAGATTGAGATTACCAATGATAATGAGACCATGCAAAAACTGAACAATTCCAATAAGACATCATTATTTGATTTGTTACGTTCGGTAGCTGAAGGATCTGAATTTTCGAGCCTTCTAAGCAGCCTGCTCGTCGATATGTGTAAGATCGACACCGTACCGACTGAAGACAAAAAACGCAATGCAGATTCGGAAGCAGCGGTCTACCAGATTATTCGACAGGCAATTCAGGAACATGCATTAGACGGCACGTTTATCGAGCATCGAATCAAAGATGCTATCAAAGCCCATCCGGCGTACACTAAACCCTATTACCAGAACGACGAGGACTACGAAGGCCGCTATAATCTCGTCCATATCGTACATGCCGGGCTGGATACGGGCGGTGTGGCATTAAATGCCCATATCGATACGGTAAAGCCCTATTTCCCCCCTGTTATGAAAGAAGGAGCCATCATCGGACGCGGAACGAGCGATGACAAGGGTTGCTGCGTCTCAATCATCGGAGCGCTGATTCTGTTGAAGAACCTTTATGAAAAAACCGGAATCTCGTTAAAAAAACCGGTTGTCTCAATGTTCGTCACCGATGAAGAATCGGGAGGTAACGGTTCCTTATCAGTCGCATTAGACCGATCACTGGCAGCTATATACGATACGATTCTCGTCGTCGAATCGACCGAAGGCAAGCTGCATCCTGCAAACCGCGGTGCAATCTGGTACAAGCTCACACTTGACGGATTACCAAAAGAACAGCTGCAGTTTGCGTTCAAGGCAGTACGTGCATTGGACGAATGCGGAGCACTTTTACGTAGCGAAAGCGAGCATCCGATGTTCGCTACCAGACCGGTTCAGACCTGCCACGGAATATTGGGATCCTATGGCGAACACCCTGCACGTACGTGCTCAAAAGTCGTACTTCGCATTGACAATCCGCCTCAACAGATACAACACTATATCTCGGAGGGCTTGGCGAATTATATCGACAAGTACACAGACCGGACCCTGGTAATCGATGCCGATAGCGGCAAAGCGAAGATTGAACGACACATCGATATCGATTTCGATCAAACGCGCTGTTTGTTGACCGTTTGGGGGACAGCAGGGCATATGGGTAAGGCTTTGGAAAACGATAGTGCGATTGTGAAAGCGGCTTGGATTGCCGAACAGCTGTACGCGCATGTCGACGCCTCTCAGATTTCGCTTGCAGAATCCAGTACGGGTCCACTTGTATTGGAAGGCGGTCAGGGGTTCCTCCCGACGCATACGATCGAGCAGGTAAAGCAACGCATGAGCCAAGCGATCGATCGGTTGTATCTTGCACATCAAACATCATATTCGTCACTGAAAAAACCAAATCTCAGCTTCGACAAGCTCCATAACGATGCATTCGCACGAAACGCCGATTCTCGCGAAATGGAAATGGCTTTGTACGTCGGTCGTCTGATGAACGTGGCTGATCTCGAACCGGTCATAGGCTGGCCGGTTTCATGCGACGCACGCATTTTTGCCGGTGAATATCCGGAAAAGCAAGTCATTACCGTAGGACCGGGAACCATTGCCTACGCTCATACCGATAACGAGCAGATTACGGTTAAGGAACTGGTCGACGGAGCTCTTCAACTTGCACTGAATGTCTTGGTTATGACGGGAACCTGTGTTCCCGATGAAATTGCGTGAAAGGCCATAGGTGTGGCCAAAGAATCTAAGGAGGTTTCTATGAAAAGATTTCTGGCACTAGTACTGACAGTCCTCGTATTGTCAGGTGTGGTTTTTGCCGCTGGTGCGCAAGAACAGGCTGTCTCTGCCGCAAAAGTCGATTGGCTGCCGGCAACTCAGCGCATTCTTGCCAAAGAGTATCAGCTACCCCCGGGAGCACTGGAAGCTATCAAGGCCGAAGGTACGAAAAAACTGATCATCTACAACTGGGGCGATTTGGAATTTGACCCGGCGACAGAATTGAACGGCAAGCGCTTTACCGAACTGACTGGAGTTGAAGTCGAATGGGTCGGTACTCCGGACGAACAGATGATGCCGAAGCTTCAGCCGTTGTTTATGGCAAAATCGGGTGAAGTCGATATCGTTCCTCTTGATGCCACCAACTACCGCACGTTTGCCGACAACGGATGGTTGCTCGACGTAAGCGACATGTGGGACGAAGAGACCTTGAAACTCTATCAGGCTGGACTCGGAGGCGTAGCTATCGATGGTAAGCATTTTAGTGTACCTCAGGTTGCCCGTGTCACCGACATGATGTACTATCGCCCTTCGATGCTGAAAGCTGCCGGTTATACCGCTCCTCCTACAACACTTGACGAATTGATTGAGATGAGCGTAAAACTGACCAAGGATGTAGATGGTAACGGTTCGATCGACCAGTGGGGACATGCGTTCCGCGCAAGCGGTGTTCTTGACGGAGCCGAGGTCATCAAGTCGATTGCATTGCTGTACGGGGTCAACCCCGACAGGTACAACGGCAAAGTCAATTACAACAATCCGGAGACGGTCAAGGCTGTGCAACATTTGGTCGATTTGAGAAACAAGTACAAAGTAGTTCCTCCGGGAGTTACCTCGTATCAGCACGGCGAAGTAGCCGATATGTTCCTTTCGGGTAATGTTGCAATCGTCATCGACCCGACCTATCTCTACGGACGCGCAATCGAATCGAACATCAAGGACGACTTCGCAGTCGCCGTTCCTCCTGCAGCAACAAAGGGTGGGAAAGTTACAGTCATCCAGAACTGGAACGGCTGGGCAGTATCCAGCTTCTCGAAGAACAAGACCGCAGCCAAAGTATTCCTCGACCTCTATCGCAGCTACCAGGCCCAGGTCAACGAGTTCGTACTCGAGAACAACGAAGTGATGCTTTTGGCTGCCTATGACGATCCGAAGGCGAAAGAACTCGGATATGCAGCAGTATTGGCCAATATGCCCAACACGGTTGTCGATGTCTATCAGGGACAGGGCGAAGTGTACAAAAACGTCATCGCTGAATTCCAGAATGCCTTGATCGGCAAGAAGACCGCTCAGCAGGCAATGGACGACGCACAGAAGCAGATCGATAAGATCATGGGTTACTAAGTCTCCCGACATGGCATATCTCAGACGGTGGAGAGACCCTCCACCGTCTCTCATACGACCGTAGAAGAGGTGAAATTGTGGAGCTAAGCAAAAAAAAGTACATGTCGGATGGACAATTCGGATTTCTTTTAGTACTTCCGTCGCTCATACTACTATCACTGATTGTCCTCTTTCCGATGCTATACGTTGTTTACCTCGCATTATTCACCTTTGTGCGGGGAGAAGCTAAATTCACTGGATTGATGAATTACATCAATATCCTGTTTCGCGACGACAAATTCTGGATGTATTTCTATCACTCCATCCAGTATATCGTTTTTGGCGTCGGCTCGGCTTTTGTCGTCGGGCTGATTGTTGCGATGAGTCTGAACATCATCACGCGTTTTAAAGGATTATCGCGAACCATCGCGCTGTGGGCATGGGCTGTTCCGCCCGTCATCGCATCGCTGATGTGGAAATGGATACTCAACGACACCAACGGCTCGCTGAATTTTATCTTGATGCAGGTCGGACTGATACGATCTCCGATACCGTGGCTTTCTTTACCGACAGGCACGATGCTGGTCCTCTCGTTCGTTCATGCATGGACGACCATTCCGTTCATCATGATCATTTTGCTGGCCGGGCTGCAAACCA
>JAAYDK010000244.1 GCA_012729295.1 Spirochaetales bacterium
CTAGTCCACTCGGTCGGAGGATTTTCGATTATCCATGGAATGGGTGAGGGTATACTGGCCAAAGGAATCCACGAGTATTTGGCAACTGTATCTCAAATCAAGTCATATTACTATGCGAGACCCGAAGACGGTGGTTTTGGTAAAACCTATGTGGAGTTCTAGCTATCTTGTGTATTGACGATGCCTCTGGTACTGTGAACGAAAAGGAGTCGATATGTCCGATTATATGCATGGCACGGGAATTCAATATCACATACACACGAAACATGGGGATGTGGGGAAATACGTATTGCTCCCGGGAGACCCGAAACGATGTCAACGGATTGCCGAACATTTCGATAATCCAAGGCTTGTCGCCGATAGCCGCGAGTATGTCACCTATACCGGTACGCTCGACAATGTAAAGGTGAGCGTGACTTCTACGGGCATCGGCGGGCCATCGGCTGCAATCGCGATGGAAGAGCTCGTATACTGCAAAGCGGACACCTTCATCAGAGTCGGTACATGCGGAGGAATCGCATTGCAAGTCGTCGGTGGAGACATCGTGATAGCCACCGGAGCAATCAGGGCTGAAGGAACCAGCAGAGAATATGCACCGATCGAGTTTCCCGCGGTAGCAGACCATACGGTGGTCAATGCATTGTGCGATGCAGCAATTCGGATGCATAAGACGCATCACGTAGGCGTCGTCCAGTGCAAGGACTCGTTCTATGGTCAGCACTCTCCGCAGAGCAAGCCTGTATCTTATGATCTGGTCAATAAATGGGAATCATGGAAACGCTTGGGAACATTAGCGAGCGAGATGGAATCTGCAGCGTTGTTCATCGTCGCCAGTTCTCTCAACGTTCGGTGCGGTTCAGTGTTCAGTGTCGTGGGAAATCAGGAACGAGAGGCTCTTGGCATGGATAATCCGATGGTACACGATCCTCAGGACGCCATTCTGGTGGCAGTGCAGGCATTGCGTTATCTGATACAAAAAGATAACGGCGGCCGCTAGGACCGCCGTGTATACGATTAGAGCGCTTGGGCCAGCGATTTGCCGAACTGGACAGCCTGCTCGATGAAAGCCTCGTCGGGATTCCACTTGCATCGCAAAGGTTCTGCGACTATCTTGAATCCGCCTTTTTCAAGTTCTTCGCTCATGATTTTTGGTGCTTCACCGGTCCAACCGTAGCAACCAAATGACGCGCCGAGTTTCTTTTTGAATTTTAATTCTTTCACGAAATGGATAAATGCTGCCATCTCGCTGAGCATGTTGTTCCCGACCGTCGGGGAGCCGACAACCAGAAGCTTCGAACGGAAGACTTCGGTAATGACGTCGTTGCGGTCACTCTTGGCTATATTGCATACTTTGACCACGGTATGTGGAGAAACAGAAGCGATACCCGACGCGATGGCATCGGCAAGATGGCGGGTGCCTTCCCACATCGTATCGTAGACTACAGTTACCTGGTCTTCCTGATAGTCGTTCGCCCATGCCGAATATTTTTCTACAATCTGCAGCGGATTATCGCGCCAGATGACTCCGTGACTCGTGGCAATGATATCGATGGTGAGGTTCAGCGCAAGGACTTCGGAAAGTTTTTTGCGCAAGATTGCACTGAACGGCGTAAGAATATTGGCATAGTACTTCAAGGCCTCGTAATCAAGTTCTTCCTGCTTCGCAAGGTCGTTGAACAGGCCAGCCGTAGCATAGTGTTGGCCGAACGCATCGTTGCTGAACAGGATGTTGTCCTGAGTAAGATAGGAGGCCATGCTGTCGGGCCAGTGAAGCATGGTCATCTCTACGAACACCAGTTGTTTTCCATTACCGACGTCGAGAACGTCACCCGTTTTTACGACGTTGAAGTTCCAGTCGCTGTGGTATTGGCCTTTCAGAGAATCGACTGCTTTTGCAGTACAGTAGATCGGAAGATCCGGTCGGCGGGCCATCAGAGTTTTCAAGGCTCCGCTGTGATCGACCTCTCCATGGTTCACTACGATTGCATCCAAATGGTCTAGGCCGATATATGAATCAAGCTGATTGACGAATTCATCGGCATACGGCAGCCAGACTGTATCAATCAATACCGTTTTTTCTTCTCTGATGAGGTATGCATTATATGACGAACCCCTGTGTGTCGAATAGTCGCTACCGTGAAAGCTTCTTAATTCCCAATCTATTTTTCCTACCCAGTCAACGTTATTTCGGACATTCACTATCATGGTGTTCCTCCTGTGATGATTCAGTGTACACGATGAATGGTCTATGCTCAACTATGCTTTGATTGATAACCATTTGCAGATACCGGACATATTCGTGCACAAGCACCGCATTGATGGCATAAAGACACGTCCATTTCGGCCTTCTTTCCGTCGTCGACCATCGTGATGGCATATGCAGGGCATACTTTGGTACAGCGCCGGGTCCCCTTGCATACCGACTTGTCGATCCGGTAGCTTCGCAAAGGGTTGTGCGATGCCAGACGCAAAGCCACGCTAAACGGACAGAATACGTTATGCCAGAGATGAGCGGGGAAAAATAGTGTCATGACCACTGACAATGCCAGCATAACCGGCAATACGGGAATTTGTTTTGAAAACAACCGCTTGCCTGCAATCATGATTGCAAGACTTACGGCAAGCATGATAATCGACACCACATACGATGAACGCTTGGTTCGTTCCTTAGAACGTTGTAAGCCGATGTGTTTGGAAAAACGGTCGACAGGGTCCATCACTGTTGCCATCGGACAGACGTATCCACAATACAATCGTCCGAAAAACGGGGTAATAATGACACTCAGTATATAGATTGCCAGCCAAATCTGAGGCAGTTTGAGAACCATCAGTACGATAAAGAGTAATAAAAATGCCAGTCTGATGATCCATTTTGTAATATTAGTCATATGAAAGCTCCTATATCTTGCATCATATGATAAATGAGTGGCATTATGGTGTTACCTTGGTAACAGTCTGGATGAATTATGAAAACTATTGATTCTTTGAAAGGCTTGCGGTTTGTCGAATCGTTGACATGTGAAACAACGCAGGCGATGCTCGCTACCAGAGAATGCTCCATGAACGCCTATACGAAAGGTGCGCTCGTTCACATCGCGAAGGAGCCATGCGAGTCAATCGATATCGTTGTCGAGGGAGAACTCTCGGTAGACCATATTGATGAAGAAGGAAACCTTACCGGTATCGCATATCTTCATCGGGACGATATCGTCGGAGGAAACAGCATCTTTGCAGAGGTCCCTTCGTATCCCGCCACCATAAGCGCTGCTACCGACGTCACCCTGCTATCGTTCAAGCGGCAGACATTGATACGCATACTAGAGGAAAATCATCAAGCTCTACGCGTATATCTACAACTTACATCTGAAAATAGCTTTATGTTGAGTAATAAGATTATGACGACTATCGGTATGACGCTACGTAAACGCATTCTCATCTATCTTGCAAAAAAGGCTCACTTTGCGGCAGACACACTAACCCCGTTTGGAGAGTCAAAGACGCGCCTGGCATTATTGCTTGGATCAAGACGCACTTCATTGTCCCGCGAACTGGCCCGCATGCGTTTTGAAGGACTGATTCGTTATGACGCGCATGATTTTGTACTTTCACCGCGGGCGCTTGAGGAGGCTAAGGCACGATTCTAATCTGGCAAGGTTGAATTTTTCACTAGAGAAGTATATAGTAAACTTCATCTTTACAAGGCAGGAACACTCATGGAACTCCATATTCAAGATTTGGTCGACTCAATCAAGCGCGACGGAGTACAAGAAGCGCAACGGCAAGCTGCACAGATTATCTCCGAGGCCACAATGAAAGCCGAGCAGATTGTTCGGGACGGCGAACGGGAAGCCGCAAAAATCGTCGAGCAGGGTCGCAAAGAAGCGTCGCTATTACGGCATAGCGGGGAAGCTGCCGTACAGCAGGCAGGTCGAGACGTCCTGTTGTCTTTAGAGTCGGCAATCAAGAAACAATTCGACAGACTACTAAGCAAGCAGATACAATCGGCTCTCAGTCAGGATGCGCTCGTTTCGCTTATCATTCAGATCGTAAAGAGTAATATCGTAAAACCCGACATGAGCTCAGTGGAGCTAAAAAAGGCCGATTTTGATGCGTTATCCGAATCTCTGAAGAAACAACTCGTACAGGAAATGAAAGACGGGCTGGTTATCAGACCGGTGGAAGATGTTTCCTTCGGATTTAGACTTTCGGAAAAAGACGGCTCGGGCTATTTCGACTTCAGCGCCGACGAACTGGTTGCGATGATGAAACCGTTCTTAAATGCTTCCGTGCAGAACATGATCAGCACGGTTTCGGCAGAATGAGGTTCTGACAGTGTCAGCATACTATTATTTGGTTTCGTCGTTGCCGATGTTGCGTTTCGATGATCGAGCCCCGTTTGCCAGCGATACATTTTTACAGCTTTGCAAACAGCATGCAAGTCATGCTGATTTCATGCTTATCGAGAAAACTCATTATCGATCGACAGGCAATGAGATTTTTCGTCATCCGCTTCTGGAAGCATGGCATCGATTCTGGCATGCTACGAACCTGTTGCTTACGCAGGAACGTTCTCGCAAGCTAGGTGTGGAAAGCGAGCGCTACAAAGTGGGGAGCATGGCTGCACAAGCGGACAGCACCGACGTTGTACGGGCCGTCATGTCAGCAGAGCATCCGCTTCAAGCCGAAACCATGCTTTTAGAATCGTGCTGGAAGAAACTCGACTGGATGGGTGCAAACCATCTGTTCGATATCGAATTTTTATTGGTGTATCGAATGAAACTTCAAGTACTTGAACGAAAAGACTTGTTCACGCCTTTGGAGGGAAACGCCGAGTTCAAGCGGTTGTTCTCCAACCTTCAGACTACTATCAAGAGCTTGTGATTGGAGTGTATAGACATGGCAAAACATAGCGGGCATATCATCTCCGTAAACGGAAACATGGTAAACGTACGATTCGAAGGCAGCGTATCCCAGAACGAAGTAGGATATATCGTCCTCGGTGACAAACGCTTAAAATCGGAAGTCATAAAAATCAATGGCAAAACGGCTTCGATGCAGGTATTCGAGATGAC